>NZ_JBNNUW010000035.1:0-29146 GCF_050280125.1 Lysinibacillus sp. NPDC093692 | reverse complement strand
GTATATTTAGTATAACGAGATTTTTTTGTGAAATGAACAAAAAACCCCGAATAGGGTCACTTTTTAAAGTGTCCACTATTCGGGGTTCAGTTCAATGATAACCTTGTTGTGCTTTTATTAATAAATAAATTTTATTTATCTTCAGCAACGAATGGAAGTAATCCCATAATACGAGATACTTTAATAGCAGAAGTTAATTTACGTTGGTACTTAGCGCTAGTGCCAGTTACGCGACGTGGTAAAATTTTACCGCGTTCAGAGATGAATTTTTTTAATAAATCCACATCTTTATAGTCGATATTCGTAATGTTATTAGCAGTGAAGTAGCAAACTTTACGGCGTTTGCGGCCTCCGCGACGTGGTGCCATAGTGTGTCTCCTCCTTATCATTTTTTATTTTAGAAGTGTTAGAACGGTAAATCGTCCTCAGATACTTCTATCGGTCCTTTGCTATTAGCAAATGGATCCTCATCTACACGTGTATAATTCGGCTGATTCACAGGTGGTTGATTTTGCTGATAAGCATCGCCTCCAAATGAACCCTGTCCTGGCATAGCACCACCAAACTGTTGTTGTGGTTGACCACCGCCATATGACGGTTGGTTATTACCGTAAGTCTGTCCACCACCATATTGAGGAGATGCAGGAGCACCGCCACCATTACGAGGTTCTAAAAACTGTACGCTATCGGCCACTACATCTGTTGTGTATACTCGCTTACCATCTTGTCCTTCATAACTGCCTGTTTGAATACGGCCTTCCACTCCAATTAAACTTCCTTTTCGCATGAAGTTCGCTAGGTTTTCAGCCTGTTTGCGCCAAGCAACACAGCTAATGAAATCAGCTTCGCGGTCACCTTGTTGGTTTGAGAATGTTCGATTTACAGCAACTGTAAATCTTGTAGACGCAACACCATTAGGCGTATAGCGTAGCTCAGGATCTTTTGTTAGTCTTCCAACTAATACGACACGGTTTATCATCAGAAATGCAACCTCCTTTTTTCAGCATTTTGTTAAAAATAAATGATTATGCTTCTTGGCGAACCGCAATGTGACGAATGATATCTTCGCTAATGTTAGCAAGACGTGTGTATTCGTTAATTGCATCTGAAGTAGCGTTTACTTTAACGATTTGGTAGAAACCTTCGCGGAAGTCTTGAATTTCATAAGCTAAGCGGCGTTTGCCCCACTCTTTTGATTCGATGACTTCTGCACCGTTAGAAGTTAAGATTTCGTTGAAACGTTCAACTAAAGCTTTCTTCGCTTCGTCTTCAATGTTCGGACGTACGATGTACATTAATTCGTATTTTCTCATCTGTTTACACCTCCTTATGGACTTAGGCTCTCCTGTATACAGGGAGCAAGGAGCAAGTAATAATTATTACTCACATCAATGAATTGTAACATATAGATACATGTCTTTCAAGTCGCAACTAAGCAATTCTTTCTATATAATGAACTTAATTCATGAATGAACGGAGGATCTTCATGCTACTAGATAAAGAACCAATCGTAATAGAGTTGGATATAAAAAAACTAATGATGGACAATATTGTTGTCACAAGTGGCCTTGCCATATTATTTGTAGCTATTCAATATATTTGCTTTAAAAATTTTGATTTTTCATTTTGGCATATGATACTTGGATCTATCCTTTTTATTATTCTATATATTATTTTCATTGTCTTACATGAAGCCTTTCATTTAATTGGCTTTATGCTCTTTGGAGGCGCACCCTTTAAATCGTTAAAATATGGCCTGAATTTAGAGCTTGGCATAGCGTACGCAACAACTGAACAACCGTTACCGAATCATGCAATGAAAAAAGCTTTATTACTCCCATTCTGGACAACTGGCGTTCTCCCTACAATTGCTGGTTTTTATTTTAATAGTACTGTTTTAGTGTTAGTGGGAGCCTTTTTAATCGCTGGAGCAGTAGGTGATTTTTCCATGTATAAAGAATTGCGCAAATACCCAAAGAACGCGTTAATACAGGATGATCCTCATCTACCTAAGCTTTATGTATATATGCCCGAGGAAATGAAATAACTTTGCTAAGAGTCACGTTACATATAGAATCTGCTTGTCTCCAAGCAGATTCTAATTTTTTCACACAAATTTATCGCGTTAAAAAACTATGCTGTGCAGCTGTATATAAATTTCTCCAAATACGATTAATTGAAGATGTCTCCGTAATTGCATCCATGCCAAGCCTACGTATTAAGCTATTGGCAATGTCTACGCAAGCCACTGCAGTATCTTTACTTATTCGTGAAAATTGTTGTAGCTCTTCTTCAGTCAATTCATGACCTTCTTTATGTTTTTGCCAGTATTCATTCAACATTAAATAATATCGCTCTTCAAACTGTTTAAAGTTTTTCTGTTGCTGCATCAATAAAAATTGTATGGCACCCATATGTTCGGTACGGCTTGGATCATGCTTTCTTTGCTTTACTAAAACAGACGCCTCTTCTAAGAAATTTTCTGTTATTCCAAGACAAACACTTACAAATGAAGCTTCTGCAAATGCACCAAACGGAAAACTATGTACTGCACTTCCATACTTGTTTTTAATTATGCCCAATTGGAATGTTTCCTCTTCAGGTACCCAAACATCTTGCACACGAATCGTATGGCTAGCTGTCGCTTTTAAGCCCATTGCTCGCCAATCATTAAGAACCTCTACTTGATCACAATTTACTGAGCAACTAATTATTTTATCAGTTCTAATACCTTCATTCTCGACAAAGCAATTCATCGTAAAAGTTGTAGCATAATCTGCTCCACTACAATACTTCCATTGACCTGTTACACGGTAGCCCCCATCTATTTTTACCGCTATGCCCGAAGGATAGCCGCTGCCTGCTATGACTGCATTTCTTGGTGAAAATATTTTTTCACAAACCTCTTTGTTCCATGTTGGAATAAACGCGTTACCCCCTGTCCCTATTGTAATAAGCCACCCAAAGTTGCCATCAAGTGCAGACATCTGCTGGAATACTTTAATGCCCTCTAGTAGCTCTAAATCTTTACCGCCTAATTCCTTTGCTGTGAATAGCTTAAACAATTGCTGCTCATAAATAAGCTCCTTTATATCTTTTGGTAATCTACCTAGCTCTTCAATTTCTAAACCACGATCTTTTATTTGTAATATGTTCATACTAATCCTCCAGATTGAAAATTCAGATAAAAATATATACAAAAAAGGCAATCTATTGAAAGATTGCCCCTGTTCGTTTTTTACACATTGAAACGGAATAACATAATATCGCCGTCTTGTACAACATACTCTTTACCTTCAAGACGTACTTTACCAGCTTCTTTAGCAGCAGGTTGAGAACCAGCTTCTACTAAATCATCGAAAGCAACTGTTTCTGCACGAATAAATCCACGTTCAAAGTCTGTATGAATGACTCCAGCACATTGTGGTGCCTTCATACCTTTACGGAACGTCCATGCACGTACCTCTTGTACCCCAGCAGTGAAGTAAGTTGCTAGTCCTAGTAAATCATATGAAGTACGGATTAATTGGTCTAAACCAGATTCTTTAATGCCTAGTTCTTCTAAGAACATTGCTTTTTCTTCATCATCAAGCTCAGAAATTTCTTCCTCGATTTTTGCACAAATTGTGATAACTTGAGCTCCTTCAGCAGCTGCATACTCACGTACCTTTTGCACATATTCGTTATTATCTGCGTCAGCAACTTCATCTTCTGAAACGTTTGCCACATAAAGCATAGGTTTAATTGTTAAAAGATGAAGTCCTTTAATAACCTTTAGCTCGTCTTCTGAAAGCTCTGCAGCGCGTGCTGGTCGACCGTTTTCCAATTGTTCTTTAACTTTTACAAGAATTGGTTCTTCGATCATTGCTTCTTTGTCTTTTTGCTTTGCCATTTTGCCAACACGTTGTAATCGCTTATCAACAGATTCTAAATCAGCAAGTGCAAGCTCTAAATTAATGACCTCGATATCGTCAATCGGATCTACTCCACCTGATACGTGCGTAATATTTTCATCAACAAAGCAACGTACAACTTGGCAAATTGCATCTACTTCACGAATATGAGCAAGGAATTTGTTCCCTAACCCTTCACCCTTTGAAGCGCCTTTTACGATCCCAGCAATATCTGTGAACTCAAATGCTGTTGGTACTGTTTTTTTAGGTGTTACTAATTCTGTTAGTTTATCTAAACGTGCATCTGGTACTTCAACAATACCGACGTTCGGATCGATTGTTGCGAATGGATAGTTTGCAGCCAATGCGCCCGCTTTTGTAATTGCGTTAAATAATGTTGATTTTCCGACGTTAGGTAAACCAACGATTCCAGCTGTTAATGCCATGAATGGACACAACCTTTCTTTGATCTGTTCAAATTTACTCTTATCTCCCGTACTAACGGATACTGTGAGGTTACAGAAGTCCTCACTGATGAATCACTGTATAACCCTATCTATTATATTGATTCACTCATAAAAAGTCTAATACACATCAAACTAGTCTTCACTAGCGGAAATTAAAACCTTCTTCATTTTTTTCTCAAATTCGCGGCGTGGAATCATGACGCTATGCTGACAGCCTTCACATTTAATGCGTACATCCGCCCCCATCCGAATAATCTTCCACTTATTTGTGCCACATGGATGCTGCTTTTTCATTTCAACAATATCATTTAAACCAAATTTCTTTGCGTCCATATTACTCACTTCTCCCCTCTTCATTTCCATTCACACCATAGAACATCATTTTCGGATGAGCCATTGGTATATTATTTTCTTCAAAGAGTTTTGTAACATCACGACGAATAGTACGAGCCACTCCATGTTGTTGTTGTGGTAATGTTTCAGCGGCTATACGAATCGTTACTTCTGTACCCTTAACATTTTGTACACCTAAAAAGACAGGTACTGCTACAAGTTCCTTATGAATTTCAGGTAAAGAATTTAAATACTTTTTAATAATAGATTCAGCTCTTTCAAAATCGGCATCGGTCGTCATTTGTAAATCTATATAAATTTTAGAGTTATTGACAGAGTAATTGACAACATCACCAATTGAACCATTCGGAATAATAAACTGCTCTCCTGTAGAACCATTAATCTTTGTCGTACGTAAGCCTATCTCTACAACAGTTCCTTCAGCAGTATTGATTTTTATATAATCGCCAACACCAAATTGATCTTCAAAAATAATAAAGAATCCAGTAATGACGTCCTTTACTAAGCTCTGCGCACCAAAACCAATAGCTAAACCGACAATCCCTGCTCCTGCCAATAACCCTGCTATCTTAATCTCTAATATAGAGAGGATAGCAATGATTGCTGAAAAATAAACAGCATAGGAAATGACACTTTGTAATAATCTTGAAATTGTTGTTTGGCGACGTTCTGAATGATCTAAAGGCGAACGCATACGCATTAAAAACACTTTTTTAATAAATTTTTTACCTAATCGAACGGCTAACCAAGATGCGATCAAAATAACCGTTATCTTAATTGAAGCAGTCATTATCGTTTCCCAAAGCTTCTCCGACATCAGCTTATCCCATAAGTTACTTAATACCCTTTCACTAAACCAATCCATTATTACCACCTCTTGAATAACTTGTTAAAAATTTGCGTATACTGCATAAAAATCGAGCACTTCTTAAAAATAAAAAGGAAAGCGAGTTTTTTTATGAATACTATACCAAAATTGTTACTCCCTTATTCTCTTCATCATGAAAGTAAAAATATCGTTTGGCAATTAAGTACATTATTTTTAGAACATATACCTTTTCATCATGAACGCCTTATTTTCTGTTGTATTGGAAGTGACCGTTGTACAGGTGATACGCTTGGGCCGTTAACAGGTAGCTTCCTCAAAAAGTCTGTTAGTTTTCCATATGAGATTGTAGGCTCTTTAGACAGTCCTTTGCACGCTCTTAATTTAGACACTACTATGCAACAGCTACACAATCATACTATAAAACCTTTCATTATTGCGATTGATGCATGTCTCGGAAGTGAACAAAATGTTGGACATATTTCTGTACAAAACGGACCTATTTTCCCGGGAAAAGCTGTAAAAAAACAATTACCTCCAATCGGTGACATTTCCATTAAGGGAATCGTCAATGTTGGAGGCTTTATGGAAATGCTTGTTTTACAAAATACAAGACTTCATATTTCCTATGCAATGGCTGAAAAACTTTCAAGAGCTCTATTGCTCGCTGCACATCGTTACTCACTGAAAAATATAGAAGATAGCAACCACAATACCGACAACAACGATACCTGGCAACAAGTTAGCAGCCTTGATTTTAGTTAAACCTGCTATATTTAAACCAATGGCGAAAATCATTACACCGCCTACAGCAGTCATTTCATGAATAAACATTTGTAGTGCAGCATCTGGTATAAAAGAGCTGATAACACCAGCAAAAAGTGCAATTAATCCTTGATAGACGAATACAGGTAATGCAGATAATAGCACGCCAATACCTAATGTAGATGTTAAGATGATCGATATAAATCCATCGATTAATCCTTTTGTAATCAGTACATTATGATCATTACGCAGACCACTATCGAGTGCACCAATGACGCCCATAGAGCCGACTAGAAAGATTAAAGAAGCTGTTACAAAGCCTTCTGCTATACTAATTTGATTATTATCAGTACGTTTTTTACTGAATAAAGATTCTACCCATTGTCCAAGTCTATTCATTTGCTTATCTAAATCTAACCACTCACCAATTACTGTACCGACCACTAAACTTATCATTAGAATAATAAAATTATCACTTTCAAAGCCCATTTTAATCCCTAAAAGTGCAACTGCTAAACCAATAATCGATAATACAGTAGACTTCATCGATTCTGGTATATTTTTAAAAATGCGTCCTACCAATGCTCCTACCATAATGAGCAGCGCGTTAATGAATGCCCCTAGTAATACCACGTCCCTACCTTCCTTCTCTCTAGATAAATAGAGAGCGCCTTGTAGTTTGGCGCTCTGATTACGTTATCATCTATATTTCTCTTACTCTTCTTGTAAATTTAGTATTTCTAAAATGCGTTCTAAATCATCTTCAGAGTAAAATTCAATTTCAATTTTCCCTTTATTATTAGCTTTTCTAATTTGTACATTTGTTCCAAAATAATCACGTAACTGTGATTCCTTAGCTGCAACAAATATATCCTTTTTCTTCGGCTGGGTTGTTTCACGTGAAACTTCTTCATTTAAGTTGTGTACTAACATTTCAACTTGTCGCACATTTAAGCCTTGTTTAATGACCTTATTAGCCACTTCTGATATTCTTCTTTTATTTTTCAATCCAAGTAATGCTCGTCCTTGTCCCATCGATAATGTCCCATCGTTCATAAACTTACGAACATCCTCTGGTAATGCAAGTAAACGAACGTGATTGGCAATATGCGGTCTGCTCTTCCCTAATCGTTTGGATAACTCCTCTTGTGTTAAATGTAAGTTTTCCATTAAGCTTTGGTATGCCTCAGCCTCTTCAATAACTGTCAGATCTTCACGCTGCAGATTTTCTAAAATAGCTAACTCCATCATTTGCGTATCTGTTAGCTCTTTTATAATAGCTGGAATAACCTTTAACCCTGCTAATTGAGTTGCTCTATAACGGCGTTCCCCCGCTACGATTTCATATTTACGTCCCTTTTTACGTACGGCAATAGGCTGTAAAATGCCATGTTCCTGTATAGAGTCAGCTAATTCTTGTAAAGTTTCTTCATCGAATATTTTACGTGGCTGAAATGGGTTTGCGACGATAAGTTCTAATTGTATCTCTTCCACTTGCCCACTTTGTTCTAAAGACTCCCCAGGAAATAGTGCACTTATGCCTTTTCCTAAACCTTTAGCCATTTTTAATCACTTCCCTCGCCATCTCTAAATACACTTCTGCACCTCTTGATTTTGCGTCATAAGTGATAATTGGCTGTCCATGGCTTGGAGCCTCACTTAATCGCACATTACGAGGAATAATTGTTTTATATACTTTTTCTTGGAAATATTTTTTCACTTCATCAATAACTTGTAAGCCAAGGTTTGTTCGTGCATCAAGCATCGTCAATAATACACCGTCAATGTATAATTGCTGATTTAAATGTTTTTGCACTAAACGGACAGTTGATAACAACTGGCTTAATCCCTCTAATGCGTAATATTCGCATTGTACAGGAATAATGAGTGCATCCGAAGCCGTTAAAGCATTAATTGTTAGTAGCCCTAACGAAGGTGGACAATCGATAATAATATAATCATAGTCTTCTTTTACATCTTGAAGGGCATGCTTTAAACGTACTTCTCTGGAAATAGTCGAAACTAATTCAATTTCTGCTCCTGCTAATGAAATGGTCGCCGGAATGATTGCTAAGTTTTCGACATTTGTTTGTTGAATGACGTTTTCAACTTTTTCATCATCAATTAACACATCATAAATACAGCCGTGGAGCTCTCCCTTATTAATACCAAGTCCACTTGTTGTATTTCCTTGTGGATCAGTATCGATTAAGAGCACTTTCTTCCCTAAATATGCTAGACAAGCGCTCAAATTGACCGATGTCGTTGTTTTTCCTACGCCACCTTTTTGATTGGCGATTGCTATAATTCTACCCATTTAAAAGCACCTGCTTTCATCTATCAAAGTCCACTTTGACAAATCATTTGTAAAATCACTATTCTATACGTCTATCTTACTTTCATTCTATCAAAAAAACAGAACAGAGTTGTATAAAATATTAAGAATATATGCAAAAAAGGAGACATCTCAGAAATATTACTAAGATGTCTCCTCCGTACAGAGATATAAAAGCGACTTATCATCATAACGTTGGGTTGATTTCCGTTCCGGCTCAACGCTTTCTCGGGGGCGTCCTGAGCCCACAAGGAGTGGTGGCCCAAGCCCCTACTCTAATCAACTTATATATATGATATACGCTATACAGATGACATCCTCAATTTTGATGATGTCATAAAAGTCATTTTTTTATTTTTTTAATAAAACTTCAATCACGACTTAAGACTTTTTCTTTTTAGGGATTTTCACTGTAATTTGATAATATTCCTCTGTATCTTCTTCTTCAGTCTTAACTGTAATACCGCTCTTTGTTACCATTGATAACGACTGTTTAATCGTGTTTAAAGCAATACGTACGTCTTTACTAATGGCCTTACGCTTCGGCTTTACTTTCTTCGGCTCTGCTTCTTCTTGTACTTCCAACTCTGGATGCAATAAAGAATAAATTTGCTCTTCTAACTGACGAACATTCCAATCATTTTCAATCGTTTGTTGTAAAACTTCTAGCTGTAGTGGCTGATCTTTAATTGCAATTAAAGCACGTGCATGTCGTTCAGAGATTTCACGTTTTAAAATAGCATGCTGTACTTCCTCAGGAAGCTTTAATAAACGCAATTTATTGGCTACCGTGGATTGTCCTTTTCCAAGTCGTTGGGCTAGAGCTTCTTGTGTCAGCTCATGAAGCTCCAATAATTTTTGATAGGCAACAGCTTCTTCAATTGCTGTTAACTCCTCACGCTGTAAGTTCTCAATTAACGCGATAGAGGCTGTTTCCTTATCAGTTAAATTTCTTATAATTGCCGGAACTTCTGTCCATTGTAGCTTTTTCATTGCTCGATAACGACGCTCACCAGCAATAATTTCATATTGTTTTTCTGCTGTTTTACGTACAACAATTGGCTGAATTACACCATGCGTATGAATGGTTCTTGATAACTCTTCAATTTTTTCATCATCAAAAATAGTACGTGGCTGAAAACGGTTAGGCACAATTTGATCAATCGGCAGCTTTATAACCTCTTCCGCTGCATGAACCGTCTCTGCTTGTTCTACTTCATTTTTCACAATAGGCTCAGTTTTATTTCCGCCTCCAAAAAAACGTGAAAAAGGACTTTTCATCCAAGTGGCACCACCTTTTAGTAACTATCTTGCTCTGTTTTATTCTATTATTATTTATTATATTTCTTAAAATGTATATAGTTCGTAGATGTCATTTGCGTGAACCATCCATAACTAGTATGTATGCTCAAAATAGAAAAAATATTTTCTACTTTGAGAAGTTTCACATGAAACACTAATTATTGAATCGGTGATTTATTTGGTACACCTGGTTTACGCGGATATTTTTTTGGTGTTCCTTTTATTTTATCAAAGATATATAACATGCGGTCACTTTCTTCAACAGGTAGATGGAAAGAAAACTCTTCTTTTAGTGCAACCCCTAATGTAGTCAATGCTTTTTTGGCATCTTTTAATTCTTCCGCACCAGCTGCTGCTTTTAAAGCAACAAAATAACCACCTTGTTTCGCTAGTGGTACACATAACTCTGATAAAACCGATAAGCGGGCTACTGCACGAGCTGTTACAACATCAAACTGTTCACGATATTTCGCATTTTGAGCAAATTCCTCTGCACGTGCATGTACAAAATTCATATTCTCTAATTGTAACTCCTCACTTAAATGATTTAAAAATGTAATTCTTTTATTTAAAGAATCGACAATTGTGACATGTAAATGTGGGAAACAGATTTTAATTGGAATACTAGGGAAACCAGCACCTGCTCCTACATCACAAACTGTTGTTACTTTTGAAAAATCAAAATAGAAAGAGGCACTAATCGAATCATAAAAATGTTTTAAATAAACACCTTCTAAATCGGTAATAGCTGTTAAGTTCATCTTTTCATTCCACTCAACAAGTAACTCAAAATATTTTTTGAATTGAGCAATCTGCTTTTCAGAGAGTTCGATGCCCTTTTTCTTTAAAGCCTCGATAAATTGTTGTTCGTTCATGTAAAGTCTCCTTTTTCTATATGGCTTTACTATCCTTACATTGACTTGTAAGCATGTATTCGCTCGCTCTTAAAATCAACTATGAAAAAATAGCATAGCCATCAACTATGCCTCGGCATAATTGCGTCCTGAATCGGCTTTGTGCTTAGGCCTGCAGATGTTTTTTGTGCGAAAGCGAAGCGACAGCAACATGTTTTTGTCTGTGCGAAAGCGAAGCGACAGCAACAACATCACGAGGGCCAACACGATGTCGGTCATTTCGGTAATGCCATAGGACGTGGCGTTCTTAGACTGAGTTCCTCTATTTCTGAGGATATTTGGAAACCCCTGAAATAGTGACTTAAAACCGCATTCATCTCACCACCTATGGAGATGAGAGATGAATGCTGAAAGAAGTTAAAAATAGGAAGCGGGCACAAAGGTATGCCCGCCTCTTATTCACTTTACTGTTCTTAATTATTCGCCGCTGACGCGTGCGATTTTACCTTGCTCAATATACACAAGTAATATTGAAATATCTGCTGGGTTTACACCGGAGATTCGCGATGCTTGGGCAATGGAAAGTGGTGTAACTTGTTTTAATTTTTGTCGAGCTTCTGTTGCTAGACCTGAAATAGCATCATAATCAATATTTTCAGGGATTTTTTTATTCTCCATTTTATGAAGCTTTTCAACTTGTTGTAATGCTTTTTCAATATAGCCTTCATATTTAAGCTGAATTTCAATTTGTTCCTTCACTTCATCCGAAAACTCTATGTCGGCTGGAATTAATGAAGAAATTAAACCATAATTCATTTCTGTACGTTTTAATAAATCTGCTCCACGAATACCGTCTTTTAGTTCACTGCCACCTACAGAGCGAATAACAGCTTGTGTTGTTTCATTTGGTTTAATAATAACTTCACGAAGACGTGTAATTTCGTTATCAATCAGCTCTTTTTTCTCATTGAATTTTGCATATCTTTCCTCAGTAATCATTCCCATATTAAACCCTTGCTCTACCAAACGTAAATCAGCGTTATCATGACGAAGTAGTAAACGATATTCCGCACGAGATGTTAGTAAGCGATACGGTTCATTTGTTCCCTTTGTTACTAGATCATCAATTAATACGCCAATATAAGCATCTGAACGACCTAAGATTAATTCTTCTTTTCCAAGCGCATTAGCAGCAGCATTCATCCCAGCCATTAAGCCTTGAGCTGCCGCTTCCTCGTAACCTGATGTACCATTGATTTGACCAGCAGTATATAAGCCTGTAATGCGTTTTGTTTCTAACGTTGGCCATAATTGTGTTGGCACGATTGCATCGTACTCAATAGCATAGCCAGCACGCATCATTTCTGCTTTTTCTAAGCCTGGGATTGATTTTAGTAAACGTGTTTGTACATGCTCTGGTAAGCTAGTTGATAAACCTTGTACATACACTTCACGTGTATCGCGACCTTCTGGCTCTAAGAAAATTTGGTGGCGCGGTTTATCGTTAAATCGCACAACTTTGTCTTCAATAGAAGGACAATAACGAGGACCCGTACCTTTAATCATCCCTGAGTACATCGGTGAAAGGTGTAAGTTTGCCTCGATAATTTCATGTGTCTCTAGGCTTGTATAAGTCAGCCAGCAAGGTAGTTGATCCATGATGAATTCAGTTGTTTCAAAGCTAAATGCACGTGGAACTTCATCCCCTGGTTGAATCTCAGTTTTATCATAATCAATTGTACGGCTATTCACTCGTGGTGGTGTACCTGTTTTAAAACGCACAAGGTCAAAGCCAATCTCTTTTAAGTTATCTGCTAAACGAATAGACGGTTGTTGGTTATTAGGACCACTTGAATACTTTATGTCTCCAATAATGATTTCACCGCGAAGGAATGTACCTGTTGTGATAACAACTGTTTTAGCGCGGTAAATAGCACCGATTTGTGTAATAACACCTTTTACTTCCTCGTCTTCGATAATTAATTCTTCCACCATACCTTGGTGCATTATTAAGTTTTCAGTTTCCTCCAACACGCGTTTCATTTCTTGTTGGTATAAAACTTTGTCCGCTTGCGCACGTAATGCACGCACAGCAGGACCTTTCCCTGTATTTAACATACGCATTTGAATATGCGTTTTATCAATAACTTTCCCCATGACGCCACCTAATGCGTCAATTTCTCGTACTACGATTCCTTTGGCAGGACCACCAATGGAAGGATTGCATGGCATAAATGCAATCATATCTAAATTGATTGTTAACATCAGTGTGTTAGCACCCATTTTGGCTGCGGCGTATGCAGCTTCAGAACCTGCGTGACCTGCGCCAATTACGATAACATCAAACGTGCCTGCCTCATATTTTGTTGGCATAGCTCGTATCTTCCTTTCTTTAATAAAATTATTTTCCTAAGCAGAACTGTGAAAATAACTGATTAATTAGGCTTTCCTGTACTGTGTCACCTATAATTTCACCAAGTAATTCCCATGTTCTTGTTACATCTATTTGCACCATATCAACAGGTACACCAGCTTGTGCTGCAGCTAATGCATCCTCGACTGTTGCTTGTGCTTGATGAAGTAATGCAATATGTCTTGCATTTGAAACATATGTTAAATCGCCCGCTTCAATTTGCCCTTCAAAGAATAACGCGGCAATCGCTTCCTCTAGTTCTGCGATACCCTCTTCTTGTAAAAGAGAAGTTGTCACAACGCGACGGTTGCCTGCTAGCTCTTTGACTTGTGCTAAATCAATTTTTTGCGGTAGATCTGTTTTATTAACGATAACGATGTAATCCATCGCTTTAATCGTTTCGAATAGACGCTCATCCTCGGCAGTCAATTCTTCTGCGTAGTTTAAAACAAATAAAATTAAATCTGCTCCACGCAACGCCTCACGTGAACGTTCAACACCAATTCGTTCAACGATATCCTCTGTTTCTCGAATACCAGCTGTATCGACTAAACGAAGCGGAACACCACGTACATTCACGTACTCTTCTATAATATCACGAGTTGTCCCTGCTATATCTGTCACAATAGCCTTATTCTCCTGTACTAAACTATTTAAAAGAGAAGATTTCCCAACGTTTGGGCGACCTAAAATAACAGTTGATAGACCCTCTCGTAATATTTTTCCCTGAGAAGATGTTTGCAAAAGTTTACTAATTTCATTTCGTACCCATGTACATTTTTCTACTAATACTGGTACTGTCATTTCTTCTACATCATCATACTCCGGATAATCTATATTAACCTCAACTTGCGCTAATGTCTCTAGTAATGCTTGGCGTAAGTCACCAATTAAACGCGATAATTTGCCATCCATTTGTCCTAACGCTACATTCATCGCTCTATCAGTTTTCGCTCTTATTAAATCCATGACTGCTTCTGCTTGTGATAAATCGATACGTCCATTTAAAAATGCACGTTTTGTAAATTCACCTGGCTCTGCTAGTCTTGCTCCATTAGTTAATACTAGCTTTAATACACGGTTTACCGAAACAAGTCCACCGTGACAGTTTATTTCTATTACATCCTCACGAGTGAATGTTTTAGGTCCGCGCATTAATGACAGCATTACTTCCTCTACAACCTCATTCGTTTTTGGATCGACCAAATGTCCATAATGAATTGTATGTGAAGCCTTAGTTGTTAAACTTTTTCCACCAGGTGATCTGAATATTTTATCTGCAATTGCGACTGCTTCGTCCCCACTTAAACGAACAATAGCAATAGCGCCTTCACCCATAGGTGTGGATATCGCAGCAATTGTATCGAACTCCATTTAATGACCTCCTTAACGTTATCCACATGTGGATAAATAAAAACCGACCAATACTTACTAACACCTTAGACTAACATATTTTCTGTAAAATCTAAAGTAAGGATAATTTCCAATTGTGGATAATCAGAAAGTTCTACATTATAGCACGTATTTCGACAAAGGTTGCAAATGCCAGAGCGTTAATTCTAGATCATAAAAAAACTCTTTTGCCAATGAATAAAGTATGCTCTTCGGCAAAAGAGGGGTTGATTTCCGTTCCGACTGAGCGCTTTCCTGAGGGCGTCCGATGAGCCGCTTCACTCGCGTTGCTCGCTCCAGGGTCTCATCTGTGACGCTGATCCCCAAGTAGTCGCTCAGTCTCCACTCCAATCAACTACTTCTCTTGAAATATATCTTCTGGCATGTCACGCATAATTTTTAGAGATAAAACGAAAACTTCAACAATGTTAATCTGTGCGAAAGCGAAAAGTAAGCAACAATACTGGCGTAAAATTGTGTCACTGATATAAGTCTTTTTTTCGATTACGGTAAATAGATATAGTGTTCACTTTTGAATTGAATAAAAATTATACAAGTTCTATTGGAGTGGAAGGCTACTCGACTCCCGTGGGAATGTGAGACAGGCGAGACCCTGAGGCCAACATGATGTTGGTCACGAAGGCGTTGTCACAGGACGTGACGCATTTATCCTTCGTTCCTTTAGTGGAGGAAGCGGCTTGACGCTCGCCCACAGGAAAGCGGGTAGCCTGGAACGGAAATCACCCTCACCATGAGGCACCACTACATTCATAAAGATTCCCTATGCCATCTTGTTTTTCAACAACATAAAAAAGTCATTTTATCAGGACGATAAAATGACTTTAGCTTTGTCTGTATGTTTTTACGAAGCTTAGTCGTTTTTTACAGGCTCAATGACTAAATAACGATTAGGCTCCGTTCCTTCTGAGTATGTTTCAATATCAAGGCGATTTGCCAATTGATTATGAATAACTTTTCTTTCGTACGACTGCATTGGCTCAAACGTTACACGCTGATTTAAGCGAAGTGCTTTATCCGCCATACGATCTGCCAGTAACTCCAATGCTTCTTGACGACGTTCACGATAGTTTTCTACGTCTAATTTCACCATTAAGAACTGCTTGGCACTTTTATTTAACACAAGATGTGTTAATTGCTGCAAGGAATTTAATGTTTGACCACGTTTCCCTATAAGCAGTGCAGCTTTCTCGCTTTTCAGCTGAAATAATACATATTTCCCTTCACGTGTCGTTTCAATTTCAAGATCATGAATATCCAATTGTTCTGCAATGTTTACTAAATAAGACTTTGCATCTTCAATTGGGTTTATCGAGGTATCTTCTCCCTCTTTTTGTTCCTCTACGACTTGTTGAACCGCTTCGATATCACTTAGTTGTTCAGAAACTTGTGAACTTATTGTTTCAACATCATCTATTACTGTTGATTCGACAAATTGATTCGTATTTTGCTGTTCAGCTTTTTCCGCCTCAATCGTTGGCCGAACCTGTACTTCCTTTACTGTTACACGAACTTCTGCAGATCGTGCCCCAAAACCTAAAAATCCTTTTTTACCTTCTTGTAAAACTTCAACATCTACTTGTTCACGGGTTTTTCCAAGTTTCTGTAACGCTAATGAGATCGCTTCTTGTGTTGTTGCGCCTATTTGCGTAAGTTGTTTCACTTTTTAGCCCCTCCATTTTGAGCAGGTTGTGTTTTATCTTTTTTCCAAGGTTTATAAATAAACAGGTTTTGAGCAATCGAAATAATGTTACCGATTACCCAGTATAGTGATAATGCTGCTGGTAATGCCATACCGAAACCAATAATCATAAATGGCATAATGTACATCATTATTTTCATTTGAGGGTTATCCATCGCCGGGCCCGTACGTAAAACAACAAATTGCATTAAACCAGCTATAATTGCTAATGCCGGTGCAGGTTCTGCTAACGGGAAAATAAAGAAATTCCCTAAATCGAAAGCAGCTGTAGCATTCATACGACTAATCGCATGGTAGAAACCCATTAAAATTGGCATTTGAATGAGTACAGGTAAACATCCAGCAAGTGGATTGACACCAGACTCACTCATAAGCTTCATCATCTCTTGTTGATACTGTTGCTGTGTCTGTGCATCCTTAGAAGCATACTTCTTTTGTAATTCCTTCAGTTTTGGCTGAATTTCTTGCATTTTTTTAGAGCTCTTTGTTTGTTTAATCATCAATGGAAGAATGGCTAAACGAATAAAAATCGTTACAACAATAATCCCCCATGCATATGAACCAAGCATTTCAGCAAAGTATTTAATCGCTGACACTAATGGCCAAACAATGAATTCATTCCAGAAGCCTGTGCTTTCTTTGGAGATTGGTTCATTGAATTCTGTACAACCAGATAGTAGTAATACTACTGATACTAGCGACAAAATTACCCAAAGTTGTTTCTTCAACCTTCTTCCCCCTACAAATACTATTCACTTTTTCTAAAACTATATGCATTCTCTTCTTTATACATTTACAGTTTCCTGCTACTGAATAAAGTTATCAGTTATTTTATCATGCACATAACGTTTCACTCTACTAAATATTCTAACAATGTACATATATTTGCTAAGTAATGTTACTAATCATTCACATATCGCAGTGAAATCTTACTTTAAAATACCCCTATGTGTATTTTAAGTGATTTCACTTTCACGCAGAAACGCTTTTACTTCACCACTTTGGTTGCCATCCATATTACGTCTTCTTCAAAACCTTTGCGATTCGTAGTACATGCTGCAAACTTTGTTTTACTTCATGAAAATCCATAGTGGCCGCCGGTTGTCTGGCGATAATAACATAGTCCATATTCTGCTTCACTTCATCTTTTAATTCATGAATACTTTGTCGAATATAGCGCTTGATCTGGTTGCGTGTTACTGCATTCCCAAGTTTTTTGCTAACCGATAATCCTACACGAAACTCTGCTTGTCCCTCTTTTTCTAAAAAATATACGACAAACTGACGATTAGCGAAAGATTTACCCTTCTTAAACACCTTTTGAAAATCATCGTTTTTTTTCACTCGTTGGCGTTTTTTCATTACTTTCACCTGCTACTCGATAATTATCCTTTGATCCTCATTTCTAGTTTTCCCAAAAATAAAGAAAAAAAAGACCACTGATGTGTCTCAGTGGACTTATTTTATGCTGATAATACTTTTCTTCCTTTACGACGACGAGCAGCAAGAACTTTGCGACCGTTTTTCGTGCTCATACGTGCGCGGAAACCGTGAACTTTGCTGTGCTTACGTTTCTTTGGTTGGTAAGTACGTTTCATTTATATAGACACCTCCTGAATGAGTTGAATTTTTCAACATACAGACCTGAATATTATATAAAGTAACTAGTTATTTTGTCAATGACTTTTATAAATTTATATATTTATGCAAATCCACATCTATGTTTCCCTAAAATCCTCTTCTCCTGAATAAAATAAATTATCCACAGAATACTTGTTTTTTTTACACAGAGTTGTGTATAGTATTTTTTGCATATTTTTTTATCCACAACACTTATCTACACCTTTTTCACATAAGCAGACCTTGTGGACAACTTGGACGTGCATAAATAAAAGGTATGTGGATAAGTTTCACAAACTATTGAAATAGCTTTGTTTTTCTGATACGATATCTGTGCTTCACTTTGTTGAAAACTGAAATTACTTATTATTTTATCCACAACTGTTAATATGCTGTGGATAATTTTTATCACAGCCTTTGGTTAACTTTTATCCACAACTTGTGAGTTTGTGGACTAGTTGTAAAATGAACGTGTTTACCGTTTCTATAAATGCGCTTTTTTAAATTGTATTGAACTGTAAAGGAGATTAGCAGCTTGGAACATTTAGAAGAACTATGGAATAATGTCCTGGCTCAAGTTGAACAAAAAATTTCTAAACCAAGCTTCGAAACGTGGCTTAAGTCTACTAAACTACTTTCCTACAATGGTAGTGGTTCTACTGTGACGATTGCTGCGCCAAATTCGTTTGCTCGAGACTGGCTTGAGAATCATTATATTCATTTGATTACAGGTATATTAACGGAGCTTACAGGCGAAGACTTGCTTATTAAGTTTGTTGTTCAAAAAAACCAGGATTCGGACGATTTCGATTTACCAGCGCCGATTATCCAAGCAAAAAATGACGATCACCATGATATTTCACCAGGTATGTTAAACCCGAAGTATACTTTTGATACGTTCGTTATCGGCTCTGGTAACCGCTTTGCACATGCTGCCTCGCTAGCTGTTGCAGAAGCACCTGCGAAGGCTTATAACCCATTTTTTATCTATGGGGGAGTAGGGCTTGGCAAAACACACTTAATGCATGCGATTGGTCATTATGTACTGGAACATAATCCAAATGCAAAGGTAGTCTATTTATCATCTGAAAAATTTACAAATGAATTTATTAACTCAATTCGAGATAATAAGGCACTTGATTTCCGCAATAAATATCGCAATGTAGATGTACTGCTAATTGATGATATTCAATTTCTAGCAGGAAAAGAATCAACTCAGGAAGAATTTTTCCACACTTTTAATACATTGCATGAAGAATCGAAACAAATTGTTATTTCCAGTGACCGTCCTCCTAAGGAAATTCCGACATTGGAAGATCGTTTGCGTTCTCGATTCGAATGGGGACTAATTACAGATATTGCGCCTCCTGATTTGGAAACTCGTATTGCCATTCTTCGAAAAAAAGCAAAGGCTGATGGTCTAGAAGTGCCAAATGAAGTCATGCTCTATATTGCGAACCAGATTGACTCCAATATTCGGGAGCTTGAAGGTGCGCTTATTCGCGTCGTTGCCTATTCATCACTTGTTAACAAGGATATTAATGCGACTTTGGCTGCTGAGGCGCTAAAGGATATTATTCCCAATTCGAAGCCACGAACTGTCACTATACTAGACATTCAAAATGCAGTAGGTGAGCACTTTAACATTCGTTTAGAGGATTTCGCCGCGAAAAAACGTACAAAATTAATTGCCTTTCCACGTCAAGTCGCGATGTATTTATCTCGCGAATTAACAGATTTTTCGCTGCCGAAAATTGGCGAAGAATTTGGTGGACGCGACCATACTACTGTTATACATGCTCACGAAAAAATATCTTCTATGTTGAAAAATGACGCTCAGCTTCAGCAAGATATTAAACAAATTCGAAGCATGCTAGGGAAATAATACTGTGGACAACCCATATGTTTAAACACAAACTTATACACAGTCTATCTACATGTGGATAGACTGATTTTATTCACTTAAACACACTTATCCACAAATCCACAGGGCCTATTACTATATCTTTTTTATTTTATATAAATAAATAATATAAATATGTGAGGGAAAACGAATGAAATTTGATATTTTACGTGACCGTTTATTAGAGGGTTTAAATGATGTCATGAAAGCCGTAAGTTCTAAAACAACTATTCCAATTTTAACAGGGATTAAAATCGATGTAACAACAGAGGGTATTCGTTTAACAGGTAGTGACGCTGATATTACTATACAAACATTTATTCCAGTTGAAGAAGATGGCCAACAAATAATTCATATTACAGAAACAGGATCAATTGTTGTACAAGCTCGTATGTTTAATGAAATTGTACGTAAGTTACCAACAAATGAGGTTGAAATTCAAGTAACAGCTAGTTTCCAAACTCATATCCGTTCAGGTAAATCTGAATTCCACTTAATTGGCTCAGATGCTACTGAATATCCTTTATTACCTGAATTAACAGAGGATCAAAAATTTACTATTCCTGCAGACCTATTAAAGTCAATTATCCGTGAAACAGTATTTGCTGTTGCCACTTCAGAAAGTAGACCGGTGTTGACAGGTGTAAACTGGCAGATAAAAAACGAAGCGTTAGTCTGTGTTGCAACAGATAGCCATCGTTTAGCAAGACGTAAAGTTCAACTGGAAAATTTACCTGAGGTTGAACATAGTGTTGTTATTCCTGGTAAAAGTTTAAATGAGTTAAATAAAGTTTTAGAGGATTCAACAAATCTTGTTCAAATCGTTATTACAAGCCAGCAAGTGTTATTTAAAACTGGAGAAGTATTATTCTTCTCACGTTTACTTGAAGGTAACTACCCAGATACAACACGTTTAATCCCAGAAGAATATCAAACAAATCTAACGATTAACGGTAAATCATTATTACAAGCAATCGATCGTGCATCTCTTGTTGCTCGAGGCGACCGTAATAATGTTGTACGTTTTGAAATTTTTGATAATCAATCTGTGGAAGTTTCTTCTAACTCTCCAGAAATCGGGAAGGTTCAAGAAGAAATTCCTGTTGAGTCATTAGAAGGGGAGAACTTAAAAATTTCTTTCAGTGCGAAGTACATGATGGAAGCATTGAAAGCAATAGATGGTCAAGAAGTAGTCATTCAATTCACAGGAGCAATGAGACCGTTTATTTTGCGTTCTGTTCATGACGATGCAATTTTACAGTTAATTTTACCTGTACGAACTTATTAAATTTCAAACAGTTTTGGTTGGAGAGATTAAACTCCATAACTTCAAGCTCTAAATACTTTGAAAAACGTTCTGATAGTCGCTAGTTGCGGCTATCTTTTTTTACTTATGGCGGAATTTTAGGTATGATAGAGAGATAGACAGTTTGTATTTGGAGGGGAACTCAACTATGAAGGACATTAAAATTGATGTAGAGTTTGTCACATTAGGGCAACTTTTAAAAATTACCGATGCTATTAGCTCTGGTGGCATGGCGAAATGGTTTTTACATGAAAATGATGTTTATGTAAATGGAGAAATAGATGATCGCCGCGGTCGTAAATTGCGTCATGGTGACATTGTAAATATTCCTGGGTGTGGTCGATTTCGTATCGTTGACACAACTGGACAATAGATTATGCTGATAGAGCAGTTAAAACTTACAAATTACCGTAACTATGATGATTTAGCATTAAACTTCTCTCCAAAAATTAATGTTTTCATTGGTGAAAATGCACAAGGGAAAACAAATGTTATGGAATCTATTTACGTATTAGCGATGGCTAAATCTCATCGAACGACGAACGATAAAGAATTAATACGTTGGGATACAGACTATGGTAAAATAGAAGGGGCCGTTCGAAAAAGGCATGGTATTTTACCGATTGAGCTTACGATTACGAAAAAAGGAAAAAAAGGTAAGATAAATCATATAGAACAAAGCCGCCTCAGTCATTATATTGGCCAAATGAATGTCGTTATGTTTGCACCCGAAGATTTAAATGTCGTAAAGGGAAGTCCGCAATTACGACGACGTTTTATTGATATGGAGATTGGGCAAATTTCGCCTGTTTATTTGCATGATTTATTAACCTTTCAAAAAATTTTAAAGCAACGTAACCATTTTTTAAAAATGAATCAAGGTAAAAAAATGCCAGATGACGTGATGTACGAGGTTTATAATGAACAATATATTCACGCAGCTACCCAAATTATTCGAAAAAGATTTCAATTTATGGATTTATTGCAAGAGTGGGCAGAGCCAATTCACGCAGGTATTTCACAAGGGAAAGAAACGTTAGCTATTAAATACCGCACAGTAGCGGGTATTGAAAAAGAACATACTTCCAGTGAAATTGAAGGCTATTTGCATAAAAAGCTAATTGAAGCTAAGGACCGTGAATTTGATCGAGGTGTAACACTAGTTGGTCCACACCGAGATGATTTGCAGTTTTTAGTAAATGGCTATGATGTTCAGACATACGGTTCACAAGGACAGCAACGTACAACCGCTCTTTCCTTAAAACTTGCTGAAATCGAATTAATTAAACAAGAAACAAATGAAACACCCATACTACTTTTAGATGATGTATTGTCGGAACTCGATGATTATCGTCAATCGCATTTATTAAACACCATTCAAGGTGAAGTTCAAACCTTTGTTACGACTACAAGTGTTGATGGAATTCATCATGAGACGATGGAGCATGCACAGCTGTTTCACGTGAAACAAGGAGCGATTGAAGAAAGTTAGCCCGGGGAGTTTTTTAGATTACAAAAGAATGGTAATAGTCAGCTCGGTTGACTGTTCATTCATTTACACACAATGATGTTATGAAGGAGTAGATGAAAGCCGTGGCTATAGAGAACGAAGGTTTACAAAATCAAGCTTATGAAGCCGATCAGATACAGGTATTAGAAGGATTAGAAGCTGTACGTAAAAGACCAGGGATGTATATTGGTTCAACAAGCTCTAAAGGGCTTCACCATTTAGTATGGGAAATTGTTGATAACAGTATTGATGAGGCACTTGCAGGATTCTGTACAGATATAAAAGTAACGATAGAACAAGACAATTGGATTCGTGTAGAGGACAATGGTCGTGGTATTCCGGTAAGTATTCAAGAGAAAATGGGTAAGCCTGCTGTTGAAGTTATTATGACAGTGCTCCATGCTGGCGGTAAGTTTGGCGGTGGAGGATACAAAGTTTCAGGCGGTCTTCATGGAGTAGGGGCATCTGTTGTAAATGCTCTATCTGTCGAGACAATCGTTCAAGTTCATCGTGAGGGTCATATTCATGAAATTAAATTTGAACGTGGAAGAACTGTTCAAGAGTTAAAGGTTATCGGTGATTCAGATCGTAACGGAACAACTACACGTTTTAAAGCAGACCCTGAAATCTTTAAAGAAACGACTGTTTATGAATATGATATTTTAGCACATCGTATTCGTGAATTAGCTTATTTAAATCGTGGTATTAGGATTACAATTGCTGATGAACGCGAAGGTGAAGAACGTTCTACTACGTATCATTATGAAGGTGGTATTCGTTCTTATGTAGAGCATTTGAATCAATCTAAAGAGCCAATCCATGATCCGATAGATGTTCTTGGAGAAAAGGATGGTATTTCAGTTGAAATTGCTATGCAATATAACGCTGGATTCTCTTCTAATATTTTCTCATTTGCTAATAACATTAATACGTATGAAGGCGGTACACATGAATCTGGTTTTAAAACTGCTCTAACACGTGTTATTAATGATTACGCACGAAAAAATGGACTTTTAAAAGAGTCAGACGCAAATCTCACTGGTGAAGATGTTCGAGAAGGTTTAACGGCTATTGTTTCTGTAAAGCATCCGGATCCACAATTTGAAGGACAAACAAAAACAAAGCTTGGTAACTCTGAAGTTAGCCAAATTACTAACTCCTTGTTCTCAGATGGTTTTGAACGATTTATGTTAGAAAATCCAACTGTTGCTCGTAAGGTTGTAGAAAAAGGTCTAATGGCTGCTCGTGCACGTGTTGCTGCTAAAAAAGCACGTGAATTTACACGTCGTAAAAATGCACTTGAAGTATCAAGTTTGCCAGGTAAATTAGCTGACTGTTCATCTACAAACCCATCTGAATGCGAAATTTATATCGTTGAGGGTGACTCTGCCGGAGGATCTGCGAAATCTGGACGTGACCGACACTTCCAAGCAATCTTACCGTTACGTGGTAAAATCCTTAACGTTGAAAAAGCACGTTTAGATAAAATTTTATCGAATGCAGAGATCCGTGCAATGATTACAGCATTTGGCACAGGTATTGGTGAAGAGTTTACTTTAGAAAAGGCTCGTTATCATAAAATCGTTATTATGACAGATGCCGATGTTGATGGTGCGCACATCCGCACATTACTTTTAACATTCTTCTTCCGTTTCCTTCGACCTCTCCTAGAGGCAGGTTATATTTATATTGCACAGCCACCTCTTTATCAAGTTAAGCAAGGTAAACATGTTGAGTATTGCTATGATGATGTTACTCTTCAAGCAATTTTAGAACGGTTACCGAAAATGCCAAAACCAAATGTACAACGATACAAAGGTCTTGGAGAAATGAATGCAGAGCAGCTTTGGGAAACTACAATGGATCCTGAGCACCGCACATTGTTACAAGTAGAATTAGATGATGCAATTAAAGCAAACCAAGCATTTGAGCGTTTAATGGGCGATGAAGTTGAACCACGTCGTCAATTTATCGAAGAGAATGCAGTATACGCTAATTTAGATATTTAATTTTTCTTGAGAGGAGGTCTACACTTTGTCAGAACAAGAACGCTCCGGTGTTAAAGGAGTTAATATAACAAAAGAAATTGAAACATCCTTCCTCGATTATGCGATGAGTGTAATCGTTTCTCGTGCATTACCAGACGTACGAGATGGATTAAAGCCTGTACATCGCCGTATTTTATATGGCATGCAGGAACTAGGGAATACAGCAGATAAAGCGTACAAAAAATCAGCACGTATTGTTGGGGACGTAATGGGTAAATACCACCCACATGGTGACTCATCTATTTATGATGCAATGGTACGTATGGCGCAAGATTTCAGCTATCGTTACATGTTAGTCGATGGTCATGGTAACTTTGGATCTGTCGATGGCGACGGAGCGGCAGCAATGCGTTATACAGAATCACGTATGTCTCGTATTGCAATGGAAATGCTTCGTGATATCAATAAAGACACAATTGACTATACAGATAACTATGATGGTTCAGAAAAGGAACCTATCGTCCTTCCAAGTCGCTATCCAAACTTATTAGTAAATGGAGCGGCAGGAATTGCGGTTGGTATGGCGACAAATATTCCGCCACATCAACTTGGGGAAACGATAGATGCAGTGATAGCACTTTCAGAAAATCCAGCTATCACAACAGAAGAATTGATGGAAATCATTCCAGGACCTGATTTCCCAACTGGTGGATTAATTTTAGGTCGTAGTGGTATTCGCCGTGCCTATGATACTGGTCGTGGCTCCATCATTATTCGCGCAAAGGTAGAGATTGAACAAAAATCAAATGGTAAAGAAACAATTCTTATTCATGAATTACCATACCAAGTGAATAAAGCTAAGCTTATTGAAAAAATAGCAGAGCTTGTACGCGATAAAAAAATTGATGGTATTACAAATTTACGTGATGAATCTGACCGACGTGGTATGCGAGTAGTCATTGAAATTCGTAAAGATGCAAATGCCAATGTCGTTTTAAATAATTTATATAAACAAACAGCTATGCAATCGAGCTTCGGTATTAATATGCTGTCATTAGTAAATGGTCAGCCTAAAGTAATGGGCTTAAAAGAAATGTTGCATCATTATTTAGAGCACCAAAAGGTTATTATTCGTCGTCGTACGGAATTTGACTTAAGGAAAGCGGAAGATCGTGCACATATTTTAGAGGGCTTACGTATTGCTCTTGATCATATTGATGAAATTATTGCTATTATTCGTGGTTCACGCAGTGGTGATGAAGCGAAACCTCAATTAATGGAGCGATTCAATTTATCTGAACGCCAAGCGCAAGCTATTTTAGATATGCGTTTAGTTCGTTTAAGTGGATTAGAGCGTGAAAAGATTGAAGCAGAATATCAAGAACTTCAACTATTAATTGCTGAATTAAAAGCAATTTTAGCGGATGAGGCTAAAATTGTTGATATTATTCGCACTGAAATATTAGAAGTAAAAGATCGCTTTAATGATACACGTCGCACTGAAATTACTTCTGGCGGTTTAGAAATGATTGAGGACGAGGATTTAATTCCAGTCGAAAATTCAGTCGTAACTTTAACGCACAATGGTTATATCAAACGTTTAGCTGCGAATACATATCGTAGTCAAAAACGTGGCGGTCGCGGTGTACAAGGTATGGGCACAAATGAAGATGATTTTGTAGAGCATCTTATGAATACTTCTACACACGATACAATTTTATTCTTCACTTCAAAAGGGAAAGTGTTTAGAGCAAAAGGTTATGAGATTCCGGAATATGGTCGTACAGCGAAGGGATTACCGATTGTTAACTTACTCAATATTGAAAAAGGTGAAAAAGTAACCGCAATGATCCGTGTAGGTTCATTCGATGAGGATGCATACTTTATCTTCACTACTAAAACAGGTATTACAAAGCGTACACCAGTATCTCAATTTGCTAATATCCGAACAAACGGCTTAATAGCTATAAGTTTGCGAGAAGATGATGATCTTATTTCTGTTCGTTTAACAGATGGCAAGAAACAAGTGATTATTGGTACGCGTGATGGAATGCTTGTACGTTTCCAAGAGGATGATATTCGTTCAATGGGCCGTACTGCAGGTGGTGTACGAGGTATTAAACTACGTGATGGTGACGAAGTAGTTGGTATGGAAATCGTTGAACCGGAACAGGAAATTTTAGTTGTTACAGCAAAAGGTTACGGTAAACGTACATCTGAAGAGGAATATCGTTTACAAAGCCGTGGTGGTGTTGGATTAAAAACAATTCAAATCACTGATAAAAACGGTCCAATGGTAGCTGTAAAAACGGTTGATGGTTCAGAAGATTTAATGCTGATCACAATTAACGGCATGCTAATCCGTATGGATGTGAATGATATCTCATTAATTGGCCGTAGTACACAGGGTGTTCGTTTAATTCGTTTAGGCGATGACGAGCTTGTTGCAACTGTAGCGAAGGTTGAAAAAGAAGAAGAAGAATTGATTGAAGAAGAATCGAACGAAGAAAATACCCAAGTAGAAGAGTAATAAAAAGACCGATGACGACAGCTAATGTTTGCCGTTCATCGGTTTTTTCAGCATAAATCATGAAAAATAAGTAATTATTTTGAATTCCATGATAAAATAAGTTTAACTCCGTTCAGTGGGTGTCCAAACACCCACTGAACAGAGGAATTCAGTCTAAGAACGCCACGTCCTGTGGTAACGACTGAGTGACCAACATCACGTTGGCCCAAAGCCTCCGGCGGATGTCACAGAATAGGTAAGGAGTTCTTTGTGTAAGCACAAAGCCGATTCCGGACGCAATTATGCCGAGGCATAATTGATCCTTAAATTTATGCAAGCGAAATAGTGAAGAGGAGTTAATTGCGTGGAAACTATACATGTCCCAATTTCGGAGTTACGCATTGGTAAAGTAATTTCTGAAGATATTTTTGCTAATACACAACATCCAATAATTTTTAAAAACACAATAATTTCCCACGAGCATTTTCAAGTTTTTTTTGCTTTTAATATTTCAAGAGTCCCTGTTTATAAAGAAGGTGTAGAAACTCAATCAGAAGTAAAAGAAACAGGTTTAGTTGTTCCAACAGAACCTATACCGACTTTCAGAAAGATTTATGACAATTCAGTTGAACAATTTAAAAAGGAATTTAAAAATTGGGAAGCTGGTGCAAAGGTAGATATTGCGAAAGCACGCAAAATTATTTTGCCACTATTAGAAATGGTTTTAGAAGATCGTACAATAATTTTTGATTTAAATGAGTATTCAAATCCAAAAGACTATTTGTACCACCATTGTGTAGCAACAGCATTGATTTCTTCGGTGATTGCACAAAAATTAAGCTATGACAAAGGAATTACAATTCAAGTTGCAATTGGAGGGTTATTAGCTGATTGTGGAATGGCAAAAGTTCATCCACGTATCCGCGATAAAAAAACAACCTTAACAGAGCAGGAGTTTAATGAAATTTATAAACATCCGATTTATAGCTACAGCATGGTCAAAGATGTAACAATCTTAAAGGATACAATGAAAGAGGCTATTTTCCAGCACCACGAGCGTTTAAATGGTAGTGGTTATCCGAAAGGAGAAAAAATCGCTAATATTTCTACTTTCGCTCAAATTATCGCTGTTGCAGATGTATTCCATGCAATGACATGTGAGCGAGTATATAGAACAAAGCAATCTTCTTTTAAAGTCATAGAGATGATTAATGAATCTGAATTTGGGAAGTTTGATATTAAAGTAGTACGTGCACTGATAGATATTGTTGCTGACCTTCCTATAGGGACAATCGTTGAACTATCTAATCTGGAACAAGGCGAAGTGATGTTTGTAAATAAATTTGCACCAACTCGACCACTTATTAAATTAAGCCAATCAGGGGAGATATTTGATTTAGGTAAAAATCGTACCTTCTATATTTCACGTATTATAACAAATTTATAATAGTTGAAAGGCAACCCATTAATATTGGAGTTCGCCTTTTTTTATTTTTAATTCGCTCGATAAATTATATAGGTGATAAAACAAAAGTATCAACAAAGACTTAAAGGTTTAAATGAAGCGAGCTAAGTACGAGAAGATGAATCTCATAAAAACCAAGTCACACAGAGAAATGAACTTTTTGAAATTAGTTAACTTCTTTCAGCAAGTGTTTTATGTAACGCAAGTGAAACGTCAGTTACTGAAGTTTCCCACCTTCGGACTAATCTTTTTGAGCATAGTGGTGTAGACGAATAATAGATTTTAAAAAACTATTAATTAATTTTGAGAAAGTGTTGACATAGTTTTAGATTCTTGATATTATTAGTGAGTCGCCAAGAGGTGACACTAAAAAAAGATTAATGAACCTTGAAAACTGAACAAGCAAAACGTAATCAATAAAGTTTTTAGTAGCTAACCTTGAGTTGGTGAACGAAACAAAATTTTGGACATCAAACATGATGCCAGCAAAACAATTTGAGCTAATCAAATTTCTTTTATGGAGA
>NZ_JBNNUW010000034.1:0-35815 GCF_050280125.1 Lysinibacillus sp. NPDC093692 | reverse complement strand
GGGGTCATTCAACCACAAGAACGACCTCGATTTAGTAGACGTGGCAAGAATGTTGTTACACACGATGCGCCAAAGAGTAAAGACTTCAAAGACTTCGTGAAGCTCGTAGCATGGCAAAATAAGCCGTCAGAATTGATTACAGGACCGATAAAGCTACGAGCTGATATTTATCTCATGCCACCAAAGAAATACCATACAGGACCCAAAAGAGCGCTAATAGCTAGTGGTGAATTACGACCGACTACGAAACCTGATGCGGATAACCTGATTAAGGGCATAAAGGATGGAATGAGTAAAATCATCTGGCATGATGACGCGCAAATCGTTGAGCTAAACGTTCGTAAGTTTTATTCAGAGCAACCTAGAGCAGAGGTGACGATTGAATGGGTAGAAAAGTAGCTGAGAAGTACATTTTGTTTACTGGTGATGTTCACGAAAACATGAAATTCGATTTTACTCATAAGCAGATTGAGATACTTATAAGTCTGTGGAATGCAGGTGTGTCGATAGATAGAATCGCAAAAAGATTTTTAATCAGTCGTGCAAATGTAGCTTTAATTGTTATGGACCTTGAAATGGCTGGACGGATTGGGCCACGGGTTGGTGGATTACTAGGTGAACAGAAAGTGGTTAGTTGAAAAAAATATGTAAAAAGGGGAGAAAAAGATGAAAAAACCTAAGTTTTATAATGGACGACCAATAATTAATCCGGGGGAAATTTACGAAATTGACGGGATTGACTACAAAGTTATAACTGGTACTTCTGAAATAATTAGTGATAACCAGGATGTTATTGGTATGAAAGAAATTGTTTGGTGGTTAGATAACATTAAGACAAAAGAGCGTTCGTATATGAGAAATTCTGAATTGGTATCAAAATTTAAAGATTTGAAAGAAAAAATGCAGGAGGGAAAATGAACAATGGAAGAAACAAAATGTCAAGTATGTGCAACATATAAAGCTTTCGAAAATTTAATTGAAATTGGCACTGAACCTGAGCGATCTTTTCATATCACTGTATCACAGTTAATTGCAAGCGCGGTCGAAAAAGCTATTGAGGAAGCATATGACGAAGGTTATAAAGTAGGATTCAAAGAAGCTTCTAATGATATATCTGAAATCGTTGGTTCATATACGAAAGCTGTAAATGAAGCTTAAGAAAATTTAATTAAACAACACGAGAAACAGAAAAAGCCACAGCGTCGTCACACGCTACAGCTCGAATTGGTTTATGCCCTTTGATGGTGTTCACAAATCTAGTATATCACACCGTAGGAGGGCAAACCTATGAAACAAGGGCAAAAACATTACAGTACAACAGAGGTATTAGAAATTATTGATCGTTACAGTCACATGAAAAGAGCTTTAGGATTTGAAATAGAGAGTCCATATGCAAATGACATTATGGTCGCTGATTACGATAATATCGGAATGCCAAGAGGTGGAGGCATTAGTGACCCAACACCTAAACAGGCATTCAGGAATAAATGCATACTACCAGATCGTTTGGTGAATGAGTACAACAATAAAATTGATTTCATCAAAGAATACTCTAAGCATTTAAGAAAAGAACGTGAAATAACTGTGCTTCACTGGAAGTTATCAGGAATGAAGACTAAACACATTGCAGAATTAGAGGGAATTACAGATAGACATGTGCGACGCATTCTTCGAGAAGTAGCACAAAAAATGTCCGAAATGTCCGTTATGTCCGAAATGTCTAATGTTTCGTGAGGACTAAGAGAAAATTGTATACTAAAGGGGAGGTCGGACAGGTAAATGTTTCTTCCTTTGGTATTTATGAAATACTAAATATTAGGGAAAGACAGACCGACGACCGACCTGCGCCTCATAAACGTGTTCGAGGCAAGACATACATGGCCGGCCTATATTTTTTAAGAGATTAGGTATCTTAATTAATATAAAAGGCTAAAAAGCTGAAGGAGTGGTGTGAACTTCGTCCACTTTCTTTTTAGTCAAACTTACTACAGCAACAAAGTGCACGGAAATGCACTATAAATAAAAACGCAATTCGCATTACAAATATAACGTGGTGCAGCTCTACCACGGTTCTAAAAGTGAGCTAACTCGACAATTACCACATTAGCAAAGCTTTCATCTTAGGATGGAGGCTTTTTCTTTTGCTTTGAAAACTGCATCAAACAGCCAAAACTTTATGTGATGAGAGGGCAGAGTTTGATGTGGTTTTGAGAGCAAAAAGTTAACACATATATTTCATCTACTGGTTTATGATTTAACGGTAGGAGGTGATTTTATGTTAAACCAACAGGGACATATCAGAGCTTTCAAAGATCCGAGTAAAGAAAAATCTTTTCCATCTGAATTTAAGGCTACTATAATTTTTGCGGATGACGAAATTTACGAGGATTTCATATCTGCATATACGTTTGAAGATGCATTTGAAAGTCTTATGTGGAGGTTTGCCAGGGAAAAACGTACCGCAAAAAACATTTCACTAGAATTCTTTAGATAACAAACATCCTTCGGGGTGTTTTTATTTTGCCTTGAAAAGTGAGTATCGAGCAGTTTCCTCCCCTTTGACTGCTGGGCAACGGTACTTACTTTTGAGAGTGGAATTTGTAGAAAATTGTTCCAATTAGTTACCTCTCAAAGTATGATTGAGTGGGAGGGATATATGGAATTATTATTTATTATACTAACTAATGAACCGAAAAGCTCTGGACCTTCATTTACTGATTATTTCACAATTGGTGGTGTGATTATAACTGGGGCTATTTCGCTTATTGCAGCGATTAAATCTAGTAATACCTCAAAAACCGTGGCAAAAATATCATCAATCGATTTAAGAAGTGCAAGAGTGGCTGATACCATAAGTACACAGAGGATAGAATGGATTAATAATGTTCGAAATTGTTTTGCTGATTTTCATAAATCTGTTTTTTTGCATACTAAGCTTTTAAGGAAGTATTCATTAGATGAACATTTTAGAAGTGAAGAAATTCAACAGTCGATAAGTGAAGCAAAGTATTATAGCAATTTAATGGAGCTATATCTAAATCCAACAGAAAAAATTGTAAAACTTCTGATGAAAAGTGTTAGTAAGTGTATTAAAGAAATGGAAAGATCTACTAGCCCAAGTTCTGTAGGACTTGAATTTAGCTTGAAAATTTATTTAACAAAAATAACAACTTATCAACAGGTGATATTAAAAGCTGAGTGGCAAATTGTTAGAAATGAAATAAAGGAGGGTAAAGAATTAGATAAAGCAGAAAAAGAAGCAATTTATTTAAAAGTGGCAAAGAGAATTGATCAAAAAATTTTTGAAGAAATGATAAAATCATAAATTATTATTGAACTGACGTCTAAGTGGCGTCTTTTTTTATTTTACAAAGCAACTAGCATAACGGGGTGATGCCATTGATTGAACAAAAGTTAACAGTGAAGCAACAAGCATTTGCTGATTATTATATTGAACTAGGGAATGCAACAGAAGCTTATTTAAAGGCATATCCGAATGTTAAGAAGGAAGCGACAGCGAGAGCAGCAGGAAGTCGAATGTTAACAAATGTTAGCGTGAAAGCCTATATTGACGAGCGTATGGAGGAATTGAAGTCCGAACGAGTTGCAGACCAGCAAGAGATTATGGAGTATCTAACGTCGATAATGCGAGGTGAGCAGTCAGAAGAAACCTTACGTGGGATTGGTGAAGGTGCACAAGTAATCGATAATATTGAAGTGTCTGCAAAGGACCGCATTAAAGCAGCTGAAATGCTTGGTAAACGTTTTGTAATGTGGACGGATAAACAAGAAATCAATGCAACTGTTACTCCGGTCTTTGTTGATGACATAAGTGGTGAAAGCGATGGCAGTTAAAAAACTATCCGAATTGATACCACCAGCATTTCATTCAGTTTGGCGAGCATCTGTTGCAACAGACATTTTAAACGTTGTCTGTAACGGAGGTCGTGGTTCTGGTAAGTCATCTGATGTAGCTCATATCGTTGTACAATTGCTTATGAGATATGCTGTTAACGCTGTAGGCATACGAAAAGTAGACAACACGATTGAAACGTCCATCTTTGAGCAAATGAAGTGGGCCATAAACGAGCAAGGAGTATCGCATCTATTTAAAATCAATAAGTCGCCAATGCGATTAACTTACATTCCGCGTGGTAACTACATGATTTTCCGTGGTGCTCAAGATCCAACTCGTATTAAATCATTAAAGAGTGCTAACTTTCCATTTGCGATTGCATGGCTTGAGGAATTAGCTGAGTTCAAAACTGAAGAAGAAGTAACGACCATTACAAACTCATTACTACGTGGTGAGCTTGAGAATGGTCTTTTTTATAAGTTTTTTTACACTTACAACCCACCGAAACGTAAACAGTCTTGGGTGAATAAGAAGTATGAGAGTTCATTTCAGCCTGATAACACGCTTGTCCATAAGTCCACTTACCTTGATAACCCATATATATCGAAACAGTTTATCGAGGAAGCTGAGGCGGCTAAACAGCGTAATGAATTGCGTTATCGGTGGGAATACCTTGGTGAAGCGATAGGGAGTGGTGTTGTGCCGTTTGATAACTTACAGATTGAAAAAGGTTCAATTACTGATGAAATGGTTGCATCGTTTGATAATATTCGAAATGGCTTGGACTATGGCTATGGACCGGATCCACTAGCATTTGTTCGTTGGCATTATGATAAAAAGCGAAATTCTATTTATGCAATCGACGAACTATATGACCACAAAGTAAGTAATCGACGGCTAGCCAAATGGCTCCATGAAAAAGACTATCAATCAGATTTGATACGAGCTGAAAGTGCAGAGCCTAAAAGTAATGATGAATTAAAGAACGAACATGGTATTAAGAAAATTAAACCTGTTAAAAAAGGTCCAGATAGTGTGGAGTATGGAGAGGAGTGGCTTGGTGATTTAGATGCAATTTATATTGACCCATTACGCACACCAAACACAGCAAGAGAATTTGAAAACATCGATTTTCAAACGGACAGAGATGGCAATCCAATACCTCGTTTAGAGGATAAAAACAACCACACTATTGATGCAACGCGATATGGATTTGAAGATGATATGAGGAACAAGAAAGGCATGACAATTTTGAAATAGAAGAAGGTGAAAACAATGCTTGATAATACACACACAGAGGAACTCAATGAACACATAAAAAACAACGCTCCTAAGACTACTGATGAAATAAAAGAGCTATACGATGCCTTTGATACGTCCAAGATGGTTGAAGGTGTGAAGTATTACGGAGTCAATAATAAGATTAACGAGCGCAAGATTTACACGTACCAGAATGAAGCAAAAGTAGAAGACAAGGATGCAATCAACGCTAAAATACCTTCAGGCTTTCATAAAATATTAGTAGATCAAAAGGTTGCTTACTTAGTAGGTGAGCCGATGGTGTTCGGTTCAAAGTCTGATAACAAACCACAGCTTGAATTACTTGAGGAAATCATTGGTGAGCAGTGGGAAGACACAATCACAGAACTTGTCAAAGGCGCTAGTAATAAGGGTAAGGAATGGCTTCATGTATTTGTGAATGAAGTAGGGGACTTCGATTACATGGTTGTTCCTGCTGAAAACTTTATCCCTATTTACGACTACAGCAAACGTAAAAAGTTAATAGCTGGTATTCGATTTTATTCATTAAGCGATAGTGTCATTAAATTTGAAGTATATGACGACGAAACTGTTACTTTCTACGAAATGATAGATGGTGAACTAACACTGGATGCAAATGCTGAAGTGAATCCGGCTCCTCATTTTACCGATGCGGAAGGTGTTTCAGGTATGGGATGGGGCAAAGTACCGTTTATTAGTTTCTTGAATAACGACGAAGAATTAAGCGATCTGCATTTTTACAAAGAGACAGTTGATAATTATGACTTGCTTGTTTCTGATGCACAAAATACCTTACTAGATATGCAGGCACTTATTTTTGCTTTACGAGGGTATGAAGGCGAGTCTTTGGCTGAATTTATGATGAACCTCAAACGATATAAAGCAGTCAATTTGGACGAAAACGGTGGTATAGATACCATCAAAGCTGAAGTACCTGTTGAAGCATATAAGACACAGAAAAACACGTTGAAAGAGGATCTTTATACGTTTGGGCAAGGTGTTAATCCATCACCAGACATCATCGGAAACGCTCCTTCAGGTAAGGCATTAGAGAATTTATATTCATTGTTGGATATGAAAGCTTCAATGTTTGAACGAAAAGCCACAAGATCATTACGAGAATTTATGTGGTTCATACAAACGTATTGTGAGCTTGCTAAGAAGGGTCAATTTGATTATCGGGACGTGACATACACATTTAACAAGCTGCTACTAACCAATGAAAAAGAAATCGTCCAAATGGCGCGTGATAGTTCTGGCATCATTTCGCAAACAACAATCCTTGAGAATCATCCGTGGGTAAAAGATGTAGCCCAAGAGCAAGAACGATTAGAGAGAGATGCTATGTTGTATGGTAATGAACTTGAACCTTTAGGTGATAACAGTGGTGGTGATGGTGAAGAAGGAAATAATCAGCCACTGAAGAAGGAAAGTGAGGAACCACCACCAAAGAAAGGTAAGAAGTCTTGTGGTGAATGCGGTGGTACTGGACAAGTGACAAGCAATAAAACGAATAAACGGATCCTATGTAAAAAATGCGGTGGTACAGGCGAGGTTAGAGGATGAACCAACAAGAAATCAATCGAATCTTAGACGAAATGGAGTCAAAGGCTGAGAAGGACATTGAGAAAGTGTTTAACAAGCGTTTAAAAGCCATACTCGCTCAAATGTTTGAAATGCATCGTAAGTTCGGTAAGAACGGTCAAGCTACATGGACTGATGTAAACAAGTACAATCGTTTCAATCAGGAAATGAAGCTGATTGCTCAACAACTAAATGCTGATTACAAAGAGATTATTAAGCTCATTCAAGAGTCAGAGGAGCTTCTTTACATCGAGAAGTATCTAATGATGGCTTACCTCTTGCAACAGTCTACAGCCATAGAGATGGGCTTTAAAATACCATCTGTTGAAGTGATTCAAGCAGCATTAACTAATCCAGTTGAGTTTTTAACGCTACCAAAGGTCTTTGAAGCACACAGGAACGAGATTATCAGACGTTTGAATATCGAGATAGCACAAAGCTTAATTGCTGGTGAAAGCTACACAGACATGGCCATTAAAATTGAAAATGCTATGGGATGGACAAGGAAGAAAGCTATTCTTGTCGCTCGTACAGAGGGTGGCCGAGTAAGGTCACAAGCTGATCTAGCTGTAGAAGAACAGGCTAGTAAATCAGCACGATTAACTAAGATATGGATGTCCTCACTTGATACAAGGGTTCGTAAGTCTCATAGAAAGTTAGATGGTCAGAAAGCTGATAAAGATGGTTATTTCCATTATGGCGAGTGGAAATCAAAAGCACCGAGGATATGGGGCATTGCATCGATGGATATACAGTGCCGTTGTCATACTATTTATATGGTTAATGGTAAGTTGCCTGAATACCGTAGAGGCAGAGATTACATGGATGATACGTACCAAAAGCAATTGGCTGCTCGTATTGATGCTTATATGGAGGATTTAGGCCTAACTTACAAGCAAGCTTTCAACAAAGCGTACAAACAGGTAAAGCCACCGAGTGTTACTATGCCGTTCGTGAGTTATGAAGAGTGGAAGAAAAAATTTAGTGGAGAGGTGTAGAGATGAAAGAAACAGAAGCTTTAAGTCACTTTGCTGATTCTAAACACGTTGAATTTCTAGGACTAGCAGGTAACAAGTCAAAAATCCGGTATGATGGATTTTCCACAGTGAAATTAGAAATTATTTTTAGTGCTAAAAGTCCACAAGAATCAAACTTAGCATTACTGGAAATTGTTGAAAAGGCTGCAGAAATATTTAACGTTCCTATCGAGGAAGGGTGGGGTAAATGAAATATACACGTTCAAGAATAGTTGGTGAAGTGGTGTTATTTGAAACATTCAAAGGTGATGTTAATGAAATTGCGGAGTTGAGTAAAGCACTTGCTTCACATAAAGCACTTACAGTTAAACCTGAATTTCATGTACATGTATCTGGATCAATCGATACTACAAGACTTAGCAAGGCATTAAAGGCTGTTCAGAACATAAACAAGGATGTTGAGAAAAAGGTTGATGAATTTACCCAATGGAGTACGGAAATTGCTAAACTAGCTAAACGTAACATTGATATTGGTTTACTAAAGGAGTTAAACAGTCTTGGTCCAAAATGTTTAAAAGAAATATTGGCTCTTAATTCTTTAACGAACGAAAAATTTGATGAGTATTGCGAATTGTACCGAGAAAAAGAAAAGTTATCTTTCGAACAATTTAATATGATTTGATTTAGTCACTGAATGAGTGGCTTTTTATTATGCCTTTTTTCGTCTTTTTCGAGCTTGTAGACGTTAAAGAATAAGCTTCTAACCTAACGTGTCGTTACACGATAAAAACGAATTAGGAGGCAAATAGAAATGAATAAAGAGCAATTAATAGCATTGGGTTTAACAGAGGAACAAGCACAACAAGTCGTAGATGGTTTTGGCACGATGGTTCCTAAGAGTCGCTTAGATGACAAAATCACTGAGGTGAATGACTATAAGCAACAATTAACTGATCGTGATACTCAATTAAAAGAACTACAAACAAAGGCAACAGGCAATGCAGAATTACAGGTAGAAATTACACGTTTACAACAAGAAAATGAGCAAGTGAAAGCCGATTTCGAAAGCCAACTTACTCAAAAGGATTACGATTTTGCATTAACGGAAGCGCTACGTACTGCGAAGGCAAAGAATCCGACTGCTGTAAAAGCATTATTGAATGTTGAATCTATCAAACTTGTAGATGGAAAGCTAGTAGGTCTTGATGAACAACTTGCAACATTGAAAACGTCTGACGATTATTTATTTACTCCTGAAGGGTTGAAGGGTAATACACCTCCGAATCCAGGTGGTGGAGGAAAGCCAGTTACAAACCCATTCAGTAAAGAGAATTGGAATCTTACAGAGCAAGGTCGCTTGTTCCGTGAAGAACCAGAAAAAGCAAAACAATTACAAGCCTCAGCAGGGCAGTAGGAGGAATTAATTTATGACAACACGTATTGCAGATGTTATCGTACCTGAGGTGTTTAATCCTTACACGGTACAACGTACAAATGAATTATCAGCACTTTACCAATCAGGTATTGTTGCACCAGTAGCAGAATTACAAAATGCATTAGGTAAAGGTAATCGCTACTTTAACATGCCTTACTGGAATGATTTAAGTGGTGATGATGAATCACTAGAAGATACATCAGGTTGGGCATTAACACCTGATAAGATTACAACAGGGCAAGATATGGCAACACAATTGTTCCGTGGTAAAGCTTGGTCAGCAACAGACCTATCCCGTACATTATCAGGTGACGATCCAATGAAAGCTATTGGTGATTTAGTAGCTGGCTATTGGAATCGTCGTATGCAAGCAGCTTTAATTTCAACGTTAAAAGGCTCGTTTACTACTATTGTCGATACACACGTTAACGATATCACTGGCGGTACAGGTGATGCAGCGAAAATCTCGGGTGCATCAATCGTTGATACGATGTCAAAATTGGGTGATGCACACGAAGTCTTAACGGGTCTGGTAATGCACAGTGTTCCTTACTTCAATCTTGTTAAACAAGGGTTGTTGGAAGATGTACGTGATGCTAACGGTAATGTGCTTTATAAAGCGTACTTAGGCAAGCGAATTATTATGGATGATGGTGTCCCGACAGAAACAAAAGATGGTGTAACGAAATACACTACTTATTTATTCGGTGCTGGGGCTATCGGATATGCAGAAGGTTCGCCAGAGGTACCAACAGAAACGGATCGTGATAAATTAGCCGGTGAAGATATTCTTATTAACCGTAAACACTTTGTATTGCACCCTCGTGGTATCAAATTTACAAATGCTTCTGTTGCTAAAACAGCACCAACAAATGCTGAATTAGAGAAAGCAGCTAACTGGTCTAAAGTCTATGAAGATAAAGACATTCGTATGGTTGCTTTAATTACATTAGGTTAATCAGAGAGGGGCATCCCCTCTTATTTTTATTTAAAGGGGTGATGGTATGAGTGCTACAGCTTACCAAAGACGTAGACGTGAGATTGCAAAGGCTAAACAGCTAGAAGAAGAAAAGGCAAAGGCTCAAACGAAACGAGCACCTAAGAAGGTGAAAGACGATGTGGAAACCGACAAATGATGAAATCAAAGGAATCATTGCTCTAAACGGTGAAAAGGCTACAGCGAAACGAGTAGACCATTACACAGCGTTAGCGCCTGTTATATACGACGTTGGATGTTCATGGGCTAATAACATATTTGACATGTCCGAAGGTGCTGACAGACAAAAGCGAAGTGCTATGAAGTTGTTTATTGCAAAAGCATGTCAGTACTTTGAATTAAAAGTCGGGCTTGTAAGTCGTTCGATGGGAACGGTTGCTTATTCTTTTTCTGATGAGATACCAGCAACCGTTTATAAGCCGTTAAAACCTTATCGGAAATTGAGGTGGTAACATGTGCGATGAACTTCCACATGAAGTTGAAGTGGTAGAGAAGAAGAAAGTATCGGATGGTGCTGGAGGCTTTAAAACTGAGTGGGTACCTGTCGATACCATAGAATGTTTCGTAGACACACCGACGAGCAAGGATCAGTATTACGCGCAACAATTGAACAATCCATTGGAGCGCTACATGTACTACGAATATCGAACTGACCTTACATCTAGTATGCGACTACGCTATGAAGGTGAAATATATGCTTTCGCTGGCCGTGCTGAGGACCAAGGTGGACAACACGAAATCATGCGTGTTGCGTTAAAGTTGGTGACTGAATAATGGCTAGAATTACTTACTCAGGTCGCCAACTAATGAAAGCAGCTAAGCGTTTCGAGAAAGGACTTCTTGATAAAGTCTCAGACGTAGTTCACGAAACAGCGAGACTGATTCAGACAGAAGCGAAAGCACTTGCTCCTGTCGATGATGGAAGTTTACGAGATTCCATCGAAATGAAGATGATAGGTAAATACAACGCTATTGTTACAGTGGGTGCAAATTATGCAATATACGTTGAATACGGTACCGGTATTTATGCAGAGAAAGGAAATGGTCGTAAAACACCGTGGACTTACTACAGTACTAAACTTGGCCGTTATGTAACAACAGATGGTATGAAAGCTCAACCATTCTGGGGTCCCGCCGTTGATGCTGGAAGAGACTATTTCATGAAAGAAATGAGGCGATTAGGCTTATGACAAATTATTATGCCTTGCCTTTCTTCAATTTACAGAGGGTCATTTTTCAGAAGTTAACAGCTTGTGAAGCATTAACAAGTATCACACGTAAGGATGATGAAGATTTAGGTGTGTACGATGCAGTAGACGAGAATACACCTTATCCTTATGTAACAATTTCAGAGCCTTACTCAAGTCCTTTTGATACCAAAACAAGCAATATCGAAACGATCACATTTACGATACATGCTTGGTGGAAAGACAACGATAGTTATAGTGGCAAGCGTAAGGTATATGAAATGTTATCGGCTTGTCAGATGGCTTTAATGGCTCGGAATTACGTGATTCCAAACGCAAGAGTATTAAGTATCACAAGACGTGAATCTCGTGTTATAGACGATAATAGCCCCAATGTAAAGCATGGCATTTTATCAATTCAATACAAAGTACAAAACATCTAACAGTCCTTATGGGGCTGTTTTTATTTTAGGAGGGAAAACACACATGCAAAGTGGTAAAGATACAATTTTAATGGTGCAACTCGCTACCGCAGCATTAGGTGCTGATGGTTTCTTATTAGGTAACCTAACTGAAAACTCGCGCTCAAAAGAGAATGAGCTTGTTGACGAACAAACAAAATTCGGGCGTATTTTAGCCTATGGACAATCGTCAGAAAGCTTTGAAGCAACCATGTTTGGTGACAAAAATGATCCAGGACAAAAAGCTGTCGCAGATGCTATTGACAATGAAGTTCAATTGAAAGTCTGGGAAATAGATTTAAACCTTAATGCGAATGGTAAGCATGATACTATTTTCGCTTATACGTTAGTAGAAAATGTAGAATATTCTAGTCCCGGTGATGGGTTCCAAGAATTATCGACAACTCTACAAGTTATCGGTAAGTCAAAGAAAGATGAGCTAGACCCACTACCGCCAGAAGTTATCGAATTTGCAACTTATGGATTTGAAGCACCTGGTGAGAAAACGGGTGAATTCGGAAAAGGACAAACAGATGGGATTGCGGTAGATAGTGTTTCTGCGTCACCTCAGACAACTTCAGTGGTAGTTGGCAGCACTCGTCAACTTACAGTAACTGTTCTTCCGGCAGAGGCAACAAATAAGAACGTTACATTTACTTCAAGCGACAATTCTATTGCTACTGTTACATCTACAGGGCTTATTACAGGTGTAGCTGAAGGTTCAGCAACAGTAACAATCACAACAGCGAGTGGTGGTAAAACAACAACGGTTGCAGTGACAGTTACAGCTTCATAATCAAAGCACTTATAAAGAGTGCTTTTTATTTTACTTATAAAACATTAGGAGGGCTATTACACATGGCTACATTAACAATTGCAGAGAAACAACAAGAGGCGAAATTCGGTTTTGCGTTTAAAAATTTAGCAGATAAAAACTACAACCAAACAGACAAAGAAGGTAACGATGTAGGTGGCTTTAGTGCAATTTATACAGGATTACTACAATTTGATATAGACGCATTAAAAGCTTTTTGGGATTGTGGTTTAGCTCACTTAGGTTCTAAAGGACGCCCGAAAATCGTTGAAATCGAGGAAGCTATAGAAGCGCGAATCGATAAAGACAAAGGCACAGAAGAACTATTCAAAGAGGCATTCCGTGAAATAGATTCTTCGGGTTTTTTCAAAAAAGATGCCAAGACGTTTTGGAAGAACTTAGAGAAGTTCAAAGATATGGGCAAAACGGACGAGGAGAAAGAAGAGAACGCGATGGGTGCTCAAATCATGTTAGACGGGAAGGCGGAGCTGTTGGGCGAAACAACAGAGTCGACGGACTAGAATGGCTCGAAGTTTTAACTGATGTAGCGCAATGCATGGGTGTCTATGATGTGGATCTAATCATGTCATGGACTCCTAATGAGTACAAAGCATTCAAAAAAGGTGCCATGTTACAGGTTGTTGATGACTTAGACAACATGGCGCGAATGGCTGTTTTTAATCGAATCGCAACCAACAAGAAGAAGCTGAACATCGAAAAAGATTTATTCGATGCAAAAAGCGCTCGTAAACGAATCATTGACGGTGATAACACATGGAAAGAAGCGAAGAAGATTGATACAACTCGTCATGCTAAGGCGCAAGAAGCAATGAAGAAATGGGCTGAAAATTTAAGTAAGAAAGGGTGATGGCAATGAACGGAAACTTTACAGCAAAAATTGGTGCACGTATTACTGAGTTTATGGCGAAGATGCGCCAAGTACAAAGCACAATCAAAAGTGCAGCAAATGATGTACGAGTGGACATCGGTGCTGATGTTGCACAATTTAAACGAAAATCAGCCGAAGTTAAAGCGAAAATGCTTGCTCTCTCACGAGATAAAGTCGTCATAAATATCGAGGCTCGTATTGAGGACTTCCAAAGGAAGATTCAACGGATTGCAGTAAATATCCGTGCGTTTGGCGAGCTAATGCAACACACCGTAATGGGTACAATAATGACCGTCTTTCCGGCATTGGCGCCTATTTTAGCTAATGTCGCTGTAGCTATTGCGAATTTAGGTCCAATGATTGGTGTTGTCGCTGGTTCTACATTTGCATTAGCTGGAGCATTTATGGCAGCTGGTGCGGCAGCCGGAGCATTTGCCGCTGTTGCGATTCCAACAATCAAAAAGTTATTTGATGAAGAAGCGAAATTAAACGCAGTTCAACAGCAAGCTAAAAATTCGTTTGATGCTGTAAAAACCACATATCAGTCACTTGTAAAAGAGACGGAAAAACCAGTTTTGCAGGCCTTTACGAGTAGTATGCAAGCAACTGATGCCATACTCAATAAGTTGCGACCGTTATTTTTATCTAGCGCACAAGCTGTAGCCAATTTGATGGCTCAGCTAAATACAGCAATAGGCACACCACCAATCCAGAATTTCTTGGAGTATCTTAATACTTCAGGCGGTCCAATGCTTGAGACTTTTGGTCGCTCATTCGGAAACGTATTTAAAGGGCTGCTATCAATGCTTACAGCCTTTGCACCATTAAGCGCAAGTACCGCCAAAGGCTTCGAGGAAATGACCGCAAGATTTGCTGAATGGGCGAATGGATTAAGTGGTAGTGCGAAATTCCAAGCGTTCATGGATTATGTGAACACTAACATGCCAAAGATTCGAGCTATATTCCGTGATGCAACAGCGGGAGTTGTTTACTTCTTCAGTGCATTCGCTGGATCATCATCAGGCATGATGGACGGCTTAGTATCTATGATGGGTCGATTTAAAGAGTGGTCAGCTACTCTTAGTCAAAACCAAGGTTTCCAACAGTTTATTGATTATGTACATCAAACAGCACCTAGTGTTATACAGCTAATCGGAAATTTAACACAGTTTTTAGTCAATCTAGGAATTGGTATGGCCCCATTAGGAGCAACCATTATTAATGTTGCAAATAACGTATTAGAATTTGTGAATTCCATGATGGAAGGCAATCGAACTATCGGTGTTATTATAGCTGGATTAATTTCTTTTGGTGGAGCTTTGCTTGCTATCGTACCTAACGTTATTGCCTTCGGTACTTTATTTAAAGGTGCAGGGAAAGTAGTTGGGATATGGGGCAAATCATTCAAAGGTGTTAAATCATTAATATCAGATTTCGGCGGTACTCTTTTAAAAATGACACCTGCATTAGAGGCGACAGGTGGAGCATTAGGATTCATTACTGCTCCTGTAGCGTTAGTTGCTGCAGCTATAGCAGGATTAATCGCTGTGTTTGTAGGGTTATATCAAACTAACGAAACCTTCAGAGCTCAAGTTTTAACTGTATGGGAAGCAATCAAAACAGGAATTTCAACTGTAGTAACAGCTGTTAGTGGTTTGATTACGTCAGTATGGTCACAAATCACAGCATTTTGGAATGAAAACCAAGCAAGTATTATGGCGACCGCATCGGCTGTTTGGAACGTTATCGGTACAGTTGTTACAACTGTGATGTCAGCGATTGGGGCAATCATGCAGTTTGTTTGGCCAGTAGTTAAAGCTCTTGTTGTTTCAACGTGGGAAGCAATAATGAACGTTATCCAGGGCGCAATTGATGTAATTCTTGGAATCGTCAATACATTCTCAGCTTTATTCAGAGGAGACTGGCAAGGTGTTTGGGATGGTATTAAGCAAATACTTGGTGGAGCAGTACAAGCTATTTGGGGAATAGTTAACCTTTACTTTGTAGGTAAATTACTTGGCCCACTGAAAGCATTTGGTAGTTCGGCTAAATCAATAATACAAACTGTTTGGACAGTTATTAAGGGTATTTTTACAAATACTCTTAATGCGATTAAAACAGTTGTAACAACAATCTTTAATGGTATAAAAACAACGATCCAAACAGTTTCAAATACCACAAAATCAATAATTTCAACAGTTTGGAACGCCATTAAATCAGTTATTACAACGGTTCTAAATGCTATCAAGTCTGTTGTCACTACGGTTTGGAATGGAATAAAGAGTGTTATTTCCTCAATACTAAATAACATCAAGAGTACTGTCTCATCCGTTTGGAATGCAATTAAAAGCACAATTACGAGTATCCTAAACGGCATCAAGAGTGTTGTTTCATCAATCTGGAATGGTATTAAATCAGTCGTAACAACAGTTTTGAATGGCATTAAAACTATTATTACTACCACTTGGAACGGTATTAAAACAACTGTCGAAACCGCAATGACTGGTGTTAAAACAGCAATAGAAACAGGTTGGAATGCAGCTAAGACATTCCTAGAAAATATTAAGCTAATACAGATTGGTAAAGACATCATAAACGGCTTAATCAAAGGTATTACAGACTCATTTGGCGCTGTTGCGTCAGCATTAAGTAGTTTAACAGATTTAATTCCTTCTTGGGTTAAGTCAGCGTTAGGAATTCACTCGCCTTCTCGTGTAATGATTGCCATTGCTAAATGGATTCCTATCGGTGTGGCAAAAGGTATTGAAGCAACAACAAACGTTGTACAAAAAGCTACTAATCTAATGTCCACTAAGGCAATTCCTGACTTTAGCAAGTCTATTACAACAACCAAATCAGCGATGGATAACATCAATAATATCGTTAAAAATGCATCGTCAAATACAAGTGCAGACGCTATCACCATCCAAAAGGATTACGCAAAAAAACGTGCTGAAGTTGATCGTAAGGCCGAACAACAGATAGCTGTCATTAAAGCTTCTGCATCTAAAAAGACTCAAACAAATACAAAGGCTCAACAAGAACGCATTAACAACATTATGAAAGATGCGGCAGCAAGTCGCGAGAAACTAGCGAAGCAAGAAGCTGATGCACTTGCAAAAGCGAGAAGCAAATCACAAAAAGAAACGCTGGAAGCATTAGAACAGTTTGTTTCTAATAAAGAGTCGCTCGAAATGTGGTCTACAGAACAACAAGCAGGGTATTGGAAGTACGCAACGACGCTGTTTAAGGAAAACACAAAAGAGCGTATTATAGCACAAAATAATTACAACAAAGCAATGAATGAATTAGCCAAAGAGCAGTTTGAAAAAGAGAAAAACTATATTGAACGCAAAAAGAATTTCAATCAGCTGTCACTTACCCAAGAACTAGCCGCATACAAAAAGTACATGCAGCAATATGCCAAGGGTAGCGAAGAGCGTATCTACTACGAAGAAAAAGTGGCGCAAACGAAGAAAGAAATTCACGATAAGCTAATTTCTCTTAATGAAGAGTATACAACTAAGATTCAGGAAGCTAACCAAAAGCTTATTGATGGTTCCAAAGCGCTTACCAAAGAATATGAGGATGCAGTTAAATCGCGACAGCAGTCTTTATATAGCGTTGTTGGACTATTTGATGAAATGGAAGAGAAAGCCGCTGTATCTGGACAAAAGTTGATTGATAACTTGAGAGGTCAAAATCAGGCATTCCAAGAATGGGCAGCTAATCTGCAAGCTTTAGGTGCTAGAAACATTGACCAAGGGTTATTATCCGAACTGCAAGCATTGGGTCCTAACGCCTCTGCTGAGATCGCGGCTTTAAATACTTTAAGTGAGTCCCAACTAACTGAATACGTAGCTTTATGGCAAGAAAAATCTAGTCTAGCACGTTCGCAAGCAGAGTTAGAGTTAACTGGAATGAAAGAAGAAACAGCTAAAAAGATTGATGAGTTAACAACTGAAACGGCTTCCCAGTTAGACATCTATAAAACGGAATGGGTCAATAAAATTAAAGAAGTACGAACTGGTACCACAAAAGAGTTTAATGCAATGGTAGCAACGATGCCTTCTATTGGCCGTAACGTGATTAAAGGTATGCAACAAGGGTTATCAGAGTTAACACCTGATTTACTTGCACAAGCGCAATCAATTGCTGAAAGTATCAAAGCTACTATTCAAGGGGCGCTAGACATTCATTCACCTTCACGTTGGGGTAAAAAGATGGTCGGTCATAACTTGGTTAAAGGGATCATCATCGGTATGGCAGACATGAAATCAGATGCCATTAAAGCTGCTGAAAGAGTGGCTGAGTGGATTCAACCGCACGTTGAAGTTAGTGATATTATCAGTGATATTAACGGAGCTATCGATGCCATTCAAACTGAGATTGAACACAAGGTGAAAGTTGATGTCGAGGTAAAAGGTGAAGGTGGACAAGGTGCGAATGCTAACGGTGTGCATCAAGAGGTACACTTACATTCACCGAAGCATTTATCTCCATCAGAGAATGCGCGTCAATTGAAAAAAGTAGCTCAACAAATGGCTTTCAATTAATTAAAGGAGTGGTCGTCTAGTGGAGACAGTCACATATACCAATCGTTTTGGAGAGTCCGTCACATTTGGCGGTCCTCCTTTTTATTTGCAAGAAATTACAGGGCTTGGTGATGTACCAACCAATATACAAACGCAACGGGTACCATACGAAGACGGTAGCACATTGATTGATGTTCTACTTGAAGAACGTGAAATTGATATTACGTTTCTTATCGTAAATGCAGTAGATGAGGGTGGATATGAAACGGTTTCTAGGCGGAGAACGGAGATTGCCCGCATTGCTAACCCGAAGTTAGGTCCCGGAACTCTACGTTATGAAAATGACTATCTAGTACGAGAGATTTTAGTAGTCGCATCAAGTGTGCCGATATTTCCGGATGGTGGTGGTCGAGCTAAAACCTTACAAAAGACAATGATTAATTTTGTTGCACCGGATCCGTACTGGCGCAGTTTAAAAATCGATGAAGAACCAGCATTCAAGCCGTTGTTTCAGTTTCCGTTTAGCGGACCATTTCAAATGGGGATGCAGAGAGATAGACGTATTATCAACAACGATGGTGATGCGGCAGCACCACTATATATCGAGTTTTATGGACCTGCTAAAAATCCGAAAATCGAAAATGTAACCACTGAAGAGTTTATCAAGGTCAACCAAACATTAGCTGAAGGCGAGAAGATGGTCATCGATACGACACCTAACATAAAAATGGTTGAATTTGTTGGTGTAAATGGAGCTCGTAGAGACGTAACCAACTGGCTTGATTTAGATAGTATCTTTTTCAAATTACAGCTAGGAGAAAACGACATTAATTATACGGCTGACAACGATGTACAAGGGGCTGTCGTAAACATCAGCTACCATAAACGCTACAACGCAGTATAGGAGGGCAAATATGGCTGAAATATTTAAGTTTTTTAATAGTGCACCGGGGGATGAACGCTGGCATTATGCGAGTGATTTTGCGGATTACTTTGCTAACGTGTTATCGAGTGGACTGCTACATAAGAACGGTTCACCTAACCTACAAGTAAAAGTAAATGCAGGAACGATGCAAACGTATATAGAGGCTGGAGAAGCATTAATACAAGGCTATCAATATCAAAATACACTACCATTATTCTTAACACATGGTTTACCTGAGCCGAATCTAGACCGTATTGACCGTATTGTTTTGCGGTTGGATAAACGTAACAATGCACGATATATTAGATTATTTGTGAAAGAAGGAGTATCAGCTGCTAACCCTGTACCACCAACTTTACAACGTGATCAATACGTATTTGAATTATCGTTAGCTCAAATTCGACTTACCAAAAACACATCATCCTTAGAGCCATTAAAACTCATCGATGAACGTATGAAAGAAGATTTATGTGGTATCGTTTATTCGCTTATTAGTGTACCGACAAGCGTGTTCCAGCAACAATGGGATTATTGGTTTAATAACAAGAAGCAAACGCTTGAGAACGATTTAGAAGCGTGGCAGGTACAACAGAAAAATGAATTTGAAGTATGGCAAGCTGAAAGAGAACAAGAATTTTTAACATGGTTTGAGTCCATCAAAGATATCCTGAGTGGTGATGTAGCAGCAAATTTAGCAGCAAGAATAGCGAATTTAGAGAATGGACTTTCTAACCATATATTTGATGTTTCACATGTTAAATGGATTGAAACTATAGGAGGTACAGCGAATGCATTAACCGCAACGTTGGAAGGTCTTACAAGCTATAAAAACGGCTTAGGTGTGTCGTTCCCTGTAAAATCCAACAGTACAGCAGCTATGTCATTAAACATTAATGGATTAAGCGCTATCCCTATCAAGAAAGCGAATGGCACACCATTTAGTAATGGGAAAGCTAACGGCGTTTATACAGTTCGTTATCGTGATGGGGCTTTTATCTTACAGGGTGAAGGGGGGAGTGGAAATGCAGTAGCCAACGATATAAGAAAAGGAAAAACGGCTACAAGTGATATTGGAGACATTACTGGATCACTCGATTTATCTCAACTTACAGCAGGCAACATCAGAAAAGGTGTAACTATTGATGGTGTGCAAGGTACCGTTGTTCCTTTGGGCGCTGGGGATTTTTATGTATATAAATACCCAGCTGCTTATAACGTATGGCAAACAAAGTTTACCAAGATAATGGGGTGCCGAGTTGCCGTAGGTAGTACGTATAGAGTTAGGTTCAATATATGGGCATCAAGTAATAATACTTGTAGGGGGAAAATTTATGTAAACGGTGTCCCTATAGGTATTGAACGTTCAGTTTATGATAGGACTGCATCTTACTTTACAGAAGATATAACTGTTAAGGATGGCGACCTAATAGAGATATGGGCTATGCAAGATAACAATACAGAATACTATAGTAGTGTCCAATCATTTGACTTGGGTATTACTACGTTAGGGTTTACAGACGCCTAATGAGTAAGGGGAGGGTTTTTACATGCTAACTATTCAATACTATACACCAGAAGAACGTGAGCGCCTAATAGCCGAGTTTGCTGATAAATTCTTAATAGAAGAACGCAATATTGCAGAAGGTAACTTCTTAGTATTCTCAGATGAACCTGCTAAACCACCAGTCCAAATGGTGACAGTACCTAAAGCAGAGTTCGATGCTATTAAGAACACTCAAAAAGAACTGGATGCCGTAAAAGAAGAAAGTAAAGAATTAAAACTTGCAATAGCTGAATCAGCAGAAGTACAACAACAAGATAATTTAGAGAATCAATTAGCTGTTGCTGAATTAGTAGAGACACTAACAAACAAGGGGGTTTTATAATGGCTAAATTATATTGGGATTTAATTAAAATGAACTTGCGAACAGTTGACCAGGTGCCATTGCTGTGGCGAGAAGCTGTTCAAACATTACTCAATAACGAAAACAAGTAAACGCGACATAAGCAAGCGTTATTTTTTATGCCTTTGAAAGGAGAAAATACATGCAAAATATCCCTATACGAATCATTGACGATGAATTTAACTTGTTAGGCGAGGTTGACCGATACTCTTCAGCTCAAATAGGTATCTCGTGGTCAGATATTGGAGTGTTAGAGTTACGAATCAACCGATACCTACAGCATGCTGACAAGTTGGTTAAAGGTAATATCATCTTTCCTTACAATCGATTAGACCAAGCTTATATCATTAGGCACCGAGAGATTGAACTTGATGAAAACGGTAAGCAAACGGAGGACTGGACTATTAAAGCCTTATCATTAAAAACCTTTACGTCTCAGCGTCTTATCAACCCTGTAATAGGTAAGACTCACGAAAGTGTGAAAGGTAATGTAGAGACAGTAATGAGGCATTTTGTGAATACACAAATGATTAATCCAAGTGATCCGGCTCGTATCTTCCCGCGATTAGTGCTAGGTACCAACAAAAATAGAGGTCCAATCATTGAAGAAAATTCAAGGTATGACTCATTACATGAAAAGCTGAAAGAATTATCTGAGCTTCATGGTTTAGGATGGAACATTGAGGTTGATTTAAAAAATAAACGTTTTGTATTCGTTGTGAACGAAGGTAGAAACTTAGTGGCCAATCAAACAGGGTTACCGCAGGCTATTTTCTCAACGGAACGAGGAACAATTGAGTCGCTTGAATACACAGAGAGTGATTTAGATTATAAGAACTTTGCGGTTGTCGCAGGGCAAGGTGAAGGTATAGAACGTACAATTATCTCGATTGGTGATGCTGTAGGTGCTGACCGATATGAGATGTTTGTAGATGCAAGAGATGTATCAGAGGAAGATGAAGAAGGGGAAGCACTTCCAATCGAAAAGATTGTAGCTGACCTCAATAAACGTGGTAATGAAAAGTTATCTGAACATGCTCAAGAAATTTATTTAGGCGGTCAGATACTCACTAAATCTCATTTAGTTTTCGAAGAAGGTTACAACATAGGTGATATGGTCACGGTTCGTGATAAAGGCTGGGGCGTAACGATGGATACTCGAATAACTGCAATAAAAATTATTTATGAATATGGCAAACGGAAAATTGAAGTCGTGTTTGATAATGATAAGCCAACGTTTATCAGTAAAATAAGACGTGAGATCAATACATTCAAATACGAATTGAAGAAATAGACGCAAGCAGAAGCTTAGCGTTATTTTTTATGGTTTTTTAGCGCTATGAGAGCAATTGGGATGGGCAACAGTACATGTTACTGATTCTCAATGCGTCTGACAGCGTTACTTATTTTAGGGCAAAGGAATGATGTTAATGGAAAGATGGGTAGCAGGAATTAGTGGTGTTGTAGGTACACTCGTTTCTTATTCGGTGAATGGTTTAGGTATGGCAGTAACTGTTTTAATAGGGTTTATGGCGATTGATTATATCACAGGAATTTTGGGCGGTATCGTTAACCGTAACTTAAATAGCCGAGTTGGTTTCAACGGCATCATGCGAAAAATTTATTACTTATTGCTAGTAGGTTCGGTGTACATGCTTTCATTAGTGATACCGGGTATCGAGTACGCAGGGGATGGGGCAGCCATTGCATTTTGTGTACTCGAATTTATTTCAATAACAGAAAACGGCACAAAGATGGGCTTACCAATGCCTGACTTTATTAAAAACATTTTATCGATTGTAAAAGATAAAACAGGAGAAGGTGAAGTGAAATGACAAAAAGATACGTAGGTTCTAGTGGTCACGGATTGACAATCAGAGGCGCAAAATATTTCATTGATGAAGTAGAAGAAGCGCGTAAAGTAACAAATGAGGTACATCGTATCTTAACAACACAATACAATGGTGCTGGTTCAGTATTCCATGACGATATGTCAACATCTCAAAATCAAAATCTCCAAACCATCGTAAATTATCACAACAAGCAAGCTCGAGAACTGGACTGGAGCGTTCATTTCAACGCTGCAAGTGTCACTGATGCTCCACGTGGTGTAGAGGTACTGTATTATGATATGAAGGATTTATCAGCTAAAGTAAGTGCTGAAATTGCAAAAGTATCAGGGCTAAAAGATCGTGGGCCTAAACAACGCACAGAGCTGTATTTCCTTAAAAATACTTATAAACCAGCTATATTAATTGAAGTATGTTTTGTTGATAGCCAAGCTGACGTTGAACTGTACCAAAAAAACTTTAATGGTATTTGTACTGCTATAGCAGATTCATTAGCTACTTATTTATGCTATACAAAAAAAGAGGAAGTAAAAGAGGCACAAGCTAAAGTAATGCTGAATGATAGTAAATCCATTCCTGCTATGATTATAGATGGTAGGACGCATGTTCAAGTGCGTGATTTAGCTGAGCTATTAGGATTGAAACTTGTTTATAACAATGAGAGCAAGATAACAAAATTGTATGAAGTAAAGTGATAAATTCATTAAAGGACCGTTACCTCAATTGGTAATGGGTATTTTTTTTCACAGATTTCACTTGCTAAAATGCAAACAATTGTTCTAAAATAATACAAACGAATGTTCTTGTGTGAGGAGTGGAGTTATATGTTGAATATTGAACAGCGTCAATTATTCCATAAGTTTGTGATTTTAGATATGGCGATTCAATCATTGCAGCGAGATTTCAAAGTGATAGAAAATCTTAAAATGAGTAGGGTCTACTTGCCAATCCTCGAAAAGCTTCTAAAGGACATAACACAAGATTATTACAACTCTAAAAGGCTGTTAGCCAAAGATAAAATTAGAGTGGTGAAGTGGGAAAAGATAGACGAATACTTTAGTGATGTACATGTAGCGACTGCAGGAAATGACGTGATTCTACGATATGCTAATATGGCAATCAAAACACAAGTAGAAAATTTATTAATTAGTCACCAAAATAAAGACCAGGACTCAATTGAAAAGTGAGTACCTGGTTTTGTGCATTAAACCTCTAACTCATCGTGCTTTTTCCTCTTAGGCACTACTTTCCTTACGACAGTAATAGCCTCATCAATCTGCTCCTCAAACATCATCTTTATGATACGCACTACTCTTTCGGTTTTCTCCATAACATACAAAATAATAATTCCACTACTAAATGTAATACCAACAATATCAATGATGGCCATGAGTCATCTCCTTATAATTTGAGTAATCGATAAATCTGACGAATCTTAATTTCACCTAAATGCAACATGAATTTAGACAAGTACCATTGCATAAATCTTCTATTTCCAAGCGTCATGCGAATAAGTACTGCTGCAGTAGTGGTTGGTGTTATATCAAGAGCGAAGGCCAACACGCTCAATTGGTCGAAATCTCGCTGTTTAAATTTGATTGTTACTTTGCCTCTATTAGGCTGAACAGTTATCCTCAATTTTGGTCTTTCTGGATAGCCCATGGTGATTGTATTATTCCAACGATAATCTCTCCTGAACCATCTCCTTATTTCATTAATGATGATCTCCGACACAGCGCCAGTATTACACAACCTTTCTGCTACATCTTTAACGTATTCACCACATATTTCTGCAAATTTGTATAAGGTGGTTTTCAAGGACTCCGAGATAGTGGGTTTCACATCAACTTTTTTGTCTGAGCGAGTGATTCTCCTGCTCCCCATCGAAAAAATTTCCTCCTCCCCGTACCTTTTTAAAGCGTATCCCTAGGAATTTATCCTAACTTTACTCGATTCCTAGACTTAATGTAGGTATACGTGAGCTGTTTTCGGAAAAGAACCATGATAAAAATATTTATTACAATTGTAATAATTCGTCTTGGAAAGTTATAAAATGTACTACATTTGTAATACAAAACGAAAGGGGATTGTATTGGATAGAATCATTTTGGGAATTGATGCAGGGAATCACAAAGCGAAGGTAGTAGGACCATTTGGTGTTGATTCATTTAAAACAAACATCTGTGATTGGTTTGAGCGTGATGTAGAAGAATCATTTGGTCCTGACGACATGGAATTTGAAGTGGCTGGTCGTAAAGGATTTGCAGGAACCATAGCTCAGTTTGAGGATGAGTTTGGAGATGGTACCAGATATGGAGATAGTAAAGCGCATGAGGATACAAAAATCAGAGTCTTATTAGCAATACATCGCTATTTAGGTCGATACTGCCCGCATATAGAAAAGGTTAGCTTTGTGACAGGGCAACCAATTAAACGGCATAAACAAGCCGAAAAAGAGTCCATCATTTCCATGTTAAAGGGTCAACATGATATAAAGTTGAACGGAAAGAATAGAAAAGTAACTGTTGAACAAGTGGCTGTAGCACCTGAAGGAAGTGGAGCATTTTGGGCACGACCTAGTGAGGGTACAATACGTGTAATCGATATAGGTAGTGGAACTGTTAACGCAGCTACAATAATTGATAAAAAGCATATTAATAAAGCAAGCACCACTTTTAACTTTGGAGTTGAAACGGTAGCAAATAAGGATGATCTTCAAAAGATAGCAAGAGGAGTTATTCGCAATACAACTAAGTTGAAATGGGATAAAAACGATAAAATATTGATTTGTGGTGGTATTACAGAAGGAATAGTGCCATATATAATAGAACATTACACTAATGCAGAAATCATTAATCCGACAATTCATCGTGGGAATGGGGTGAAAACTTTACACCCTATCTTTGCGAATGCGTTTGGATTTTACGAAATAGCAAAGGGGGCATTTGGATGAGTAATGAGGGTAGGAAGAACAAACCTGTTAGCTTTAACACTACAGATGAACATGATCTTGCACTATTGAAACATGCTGAACAAATCAACCCACTAACTGAAAAACCTCGAAATTTTAGCAAGTATGTGAAGAGACTGATTGAAGAAGATATGAAACGCTGTTCGGGGAGTGAGATAAGAATAGACCGAAATGAGCCAATAATACATGAAGATGAAACGTATTCCATTGAGACAAAAGAAGCCATGAGTAGTTTTATATAGAAAAGAAAAGCCACTCACTTGAAAAAAATGAGTGGTCTTTTCTGATTTTATTATTTAACTGGGTAATCTTGTGTACCTAATTCTTCGCCCATAAGACCTTTTTTAGCTAATAAAGTTACTGGCGTTTCTAAATCATCAAGATCATAGGCAACGGCATTTTCTACAGTGCCATCCTTTTTGATATTTTCAAGTTGAGAATTTGAAAATCTGTCGTCTGGTAGACTGCCAACCTCTAACTCATTAACAGCATTTGGGTTGTTATCTTGAATTCCAGTAAATACAGCTATCCATGCTGATATTGGGTTTATCTCTTTATCACTTAAATTTGTAGTTTCATACCAAATTGCAAATACAGGTTTTTCACCATATTCGTTCCCTTTTTCACCAACAGGAATAACTTTAGTTTCAGTTATTTTTATTTTTACATCCTCAATTTTAACTTCGCCATCTTTAAAATAAACACCATCACTTTTTGTTTCTTTATCTGCTGTTTTATCAGTAGATGCAGTAGTTTTAGTTTCCTCTTTTGGCTTTTCATCCTTCGATGAATCTGCGCCACATCCAGCTAGACCGATTGATAGTACTAGTGCTGCGCTAAAAATTAGTTTTTTCTTCATTTTTAAAATAGTCTCCTTTGTATATGTTAGTTCTATTAAATTGTATCAGTTATGGTAATGGTTGTCAGTATTGTTTTTGGCACAGTAAATTAGCGAAACGGTCTATATTTATGTTCATCGATTAGAACTTGTGAAATTTACAAATACTAAAGCATGGACATCGAGACATTACACACGATAGCAACCTACTACTTCGAAAAAGTTAAAACTAATTGTGACTATAGAAAAATCATTCATTATAAAGAAGAGAAAGGAAATTATTCATTTTATGCTCTTTACAAATGCAAACGAGGTATTGGATTAAAGAAAGTTATATTAACACCTGACGGTGATTTAGTAGAGGTTATTTCGCTTTGAGATGGTGAAATTTGTCGTAAATTGTAGATACCTCGACAAAATTTTTGAATTGGGCTTGTAACCCATTTTATTTTTATGATTCCAGTGCTACCATAAAAATAACAAATGGAAATAAAAAACCACATCACAAGCTGTAACTTGAAATGTGGTAGTAATCCGAGTGACATTCACCCAATTAAACTAACATTTATTATAATTCAAAACAATTGTTTTGTAAAAGTGAATGTCCTCATTTTTTTGAGGGGGTAAATTATGAAAACGACAACGAAAGAGCTGTTAGATGTATTAAAAATTTTCTCTGAAATCTTTAGTATCCCTCCACCTAATTCAAACGATATCGGAAGTTGGTGGGATAAAGTTGTGAACGATATAGAAATAGAGTTACTTTATCTATTGCATGACAATAATGTGCTAGGACGTCATGAAAATGAAGAGTTGAAATTTATGAATAATCTTCTATCTGATCGAATCACTGAATTAGAGATATTGGTTAACTAAAAAATTACATAAAAATAAGAAAATCACTCATCTGAATAATGAGTGATTTTCTAGTTTAAATGATGCCGAAACGATGCCTAAACTAATAGAAAAGAACGTAGAATGATAGAATTTAAGAAAGTTACATCATGTTTTCAAATGATGTAATACACCAAAAATAAAGCAGTAAATGCTGATAGATTAATATACTATATAATATCCATGATGTAACAAATCTCTAGAATATCAGTATTACAAGGCTTTCTATCGGTCGTTGAGTTAAAATGATGCCGAAACAATGCCTGGTTTTTAAAAAAGCGTATTTTTTAAAGACTTCTCATTAATTTCCCGAACTTTTCTGATGCCTCTTTTTTTCTATCTTTCGTGACATGTAAATAAACCTTAGTTGTCGTTTTGTCCGATTCGTGGCCCAGTCGTTCCATAATTAATTCTAAAGGAACACCTACCTCAGCTAAAAGGGAAGTGTGGGTGTGACGGAATGAATGGGGAGTTAAATGTTTTTCAATTGTCGTATGTTTTAAAATGACTTGCATACGAATATTCACTAACTTTAAATAATATGGGTATCCTAGATTTGGCGGTCTAAGCTTTGATACGACAAAATCAAAGTCGCTATATTTTGTACCTAAAGATAATTTAACTTGTTTTTGTAGTAAACGATGACTCTTCAACAATTCAATCAACTCTTGTTCTATGTCAATAGTTCTTACAGACCCACTAGTTTTAGGTGGCGTCAATTCATGAGACAATATATTATTATTGGGATTATACAATGTTTTAGTAATAGAAATAGTCCTATTCTCTAAATCAATATCACTCCATTTTAATGCTAATAATTCACCTAATCTCATACCTGTCCATGCCAGCATGTTGAAAATGAAATAATCGTCTTTTTTACCATGAGTAAGGGCTGCGTCAAGGAACTCTTTTAGTTCATTCTTTTCAAAATAAACATTTTGAACATTTTCATTTTCAATTTCCTCAACGGTTTTAATTTTTTTAGGTAATTTAGCAAATTCAGTTGGATCGTTATGAATTACACCTAACTCTCTAGCGTATTTAAAAATCATTTTCGCCGTTCCGTTGATCCCTGATAGTGTATTTATATTATATTCTTTGTTCATTTCATTTAAAAAGCGTTGATACATAACTTGGGTAATATCTCTAACTTTTTTGTTTGAAAAATAAGTTAACAACTTATTAGATTCATATATACGAATTCTTATAGTGGCTTTTTTAACTCCTATACTTTTATAATACTTAAACCATTCGTCTGTAAGTTCTTGAAAAGTAATCTTGTTTTTAAAATCAAGGTTCCATTTCTCCATCTCGTATTCCATATCTCTAGCAGCTTTGATAGCTTCTTTTTCTTTTAAAAACCCACGTTTAACAATTCGCTCACGTTTTCCTGTTAACGGATCTGTCCCATTTTCAATTACATACATCCAACGTTCTTTTCCATCTTTTAATTTATATTTTTGAATAGAAGCCATGTGGTTTCCTCCTATAACACAAGAATGTACGTTCTTATTTGTATATTAAAATAGCCCCTTAAATTTAAGTTCTGCCAATTCTGCAGGAACATTATATAAGGTAGCTATATCATAAATAGTCATTTGATCATATGAATCAAATAAACTCTCATCTGGAATTAATAGATAAGCAGCAAACTTATTTGCTTCAACTTCAATTTTATCAATAGAAAAAAGAGTGTTAGCACGCATAAAAGGAACACTAGAACATCTATGCAAAACTGCATGTCCTAATTCATGCGCACAAACCACACGTTGATCATCATATGAAAGAGTGTTATTTAAAAAAATAATTTGATTACGCTTTTCGTACTGATAAAAGCCGTTTATTTCATAATGTAAATCCCAATGGATAACGTTAATTTTTAATAAATCTGCTATTTCAAATGGATTTCGAGTACCATATTTTTTGTATAAATTATCGACTTTAGATTGGATAAAATCCATTTGCATCCCTCTAATCAGATTAATCTTCGTTGTCTCTATATTTATTAGGAATGAATTTTTTGTTGTTTTTCTTTGCGAGTCGGATGCCGAACTCCATTGCTTCTAATAAAGATTCTTTTGCTTCTTCTGACATCGGCTCACCGTTGAATAGTAAGCCAGTTGCTGATGATAAATCCTCACGTAATTCGTCCATGCGTTTAGCTACGTCACGTTCATCTTTTTTTGATAAGTCTGGTTCATTAATATTAATATTTTTGTTTCCAAGTAAGTAATCAAGAGAAACTTCATATAATTCAGCCATTTGTTTTAACATGTTTGTATCAGGGTCTCTGTAATTTCTTTCGTAACCAGATAAAGCGCCGTTTGTTACACCTAATTTTTTAGCTACCTCCATTTGAGTAAGGTTTTTGTCATTTCTAGCTTTTTTCAATCTTTCCCCTAAAGCCATTTCTCTCACCTCTTTGTTTTAATATAGCTTAATTAAACGTATGGTTAAACTTAATTAAACGATAAGTTTAATATTTTTATATTTTGGCTTGACTTTAACGTTTCGTTTAATCTATACTGTAATTAAGTTAAACGAAGCGCTTAATTCTGAGCGAAATTAAGGAGGTGCAATTTATGTCTACTGTTTATTTAAATATTGAAGAAGTTCGTAAAAGAAAAGGTGTAACAAAATCTCATATAGCAAGATCTTGCGGTCATACTCCACAATGGTATTCTAAAGTTTCGAAAGGTGAAATTGTATTAGACGTAAATAAATTAGAGCTTATTGCGTCTATATTAGAAGTCAATGTCACAGTTTTTTTTGACAACAAATTAAGCGAAACGCTTAATTTTGGATTAAAACAATTAGCTTAGGAGGAAAAAACGATGAATTTAATTCATTTAATTGAATCGGCACAAGGAGAAACGTCAGATTATGAATTTGCCGAGGAAATAGGTCTTTCGTTAAATCATTTAACTTGTTTGAAGAAAGGAGTATCAATTGGCACACCATCCTCACAAGTGCTTAGAAAAATTAGCGAACACAACGAGGAAGTAAGCTATATTGATTTACTAATCGCTGCTGGCTACTTAAACGAAAAAGATGTTGATGGGTTGATTAAAAAGTACCCACGGTATAATTTCGATGGATTTGACTATGACGTAGTGTCACTTGAAAATGGTTTCTTTATTAATGGTATGGAAGTAGAAAATTTGATAGACGTTTCAATTAAATCAGATGTTAATAACATTTCCGAAGTGACAGTAAAATTCTACGCCAAGGTCAAAGGGTTAGATTTTAAAACAATTCTTTGACAGAACCAAACACAATCGAACCAATTTCTCTAATAGTGGCCGCACCCACTTTAGAAGCAGTTTCTTTCGTTTTATTCCAAACGGTATCTTGTCGGATGGCATCTATAAATTGATGACCTTCTAAACTGATTGAATGAATAAGTAACTGTGTACCGGTTTTTGATTTTCCAACTTGACCGTTCAGAAGATTAGACTCAATTAATTTTTCAATAGCGTAACCAAGTTCGTTTTTATCAAATCGCTCAAGTCGAGCATCGAATACAACTACATTAACATCTATGTTACTAGGTTGTTCTTCTATCACAAACATTATTTCGCGCATAGCATCAAAATTTAATTTCATATATTTTCACCTCCAATCTACCAATAGTTTAGCAGATTGGAAAATTTTAAAACATAGGAGGTTTTATCATGAATCAATTAACAAGAAATATCCCAAGTACGGAAGTGGCCGAAATGGTGGAACGGCAACATGCTCATGTGATGCGCGATATTAAAATCATTATCGAGCATCTAGGAGGACAATCCAAAATTGGAGAGTCCTATTTCATCGAAAGTGAATATACAAATTCCCAAAACAAACAGCAACCATGTTACTTACTAACGAAAAAAGGTTGCGAACTTTACGGCACACGCATGACTGGTGAAAAGGGTACTCAATTTGCAACGGCTTACATCGAACGCTTCAATGAGCTGGAAGAACAACAGAAAGTCAATTTTACTATGCAACAGCCAACTCAAGCTGAAATTATCGCCATGATTGCTCAACAAGGAGTAGAACAAGAACGCCGTTTAAATGCTGTAGAAGAAAAACAACTGCAATTAGAAACTAAACAGGATAATATAGCTGAAATTATTGCTCTTAACCCGACTGAATGGCGCAAGAAGGTTACAAATCTTATTAATAAGATAGCTCTTTCACGTGGTGGATTCGAAGCTTATCGAAATGTCCGTAATGAAAGTTATCAAATTTTAGAAGAACGTGGCCGTTGTAAGTTAGATATTCGCTTAAGTAACCGTAGAAAAGAAATGGCTTTAAACGGGATTTCTAAATCCAAACTGGACAAAGTAACAAAGCTTGATGTTATTGCTGATGATGCAAGATTAACTGAAATCTACTTAGCAATAGTAAAAGAGATGGCCATTAAACATCAAATTAAAGTAGAAGGGTTGGGAGCCTAATGATTGAACTAATTCGTAAAAACACATTATTAACTAGTGAATTCGCAATTGAAACTGATACAAACGTTGATAGTGCTTTATCAGTTGTTTCTATAAATACGGTCGATGGAAATGAAGCTGCTGGCTACACAGAAAACACAGAAAACACAGGTATTACCTTGAGTCTTGATTATGAAGAACTGGACGAAATAATTTTCATTTTACAACAAGCTAGTGACGCACTTAAACGATCAGAAAACTGCTGAAATGCTGCTGGGCAAAGCAGACTCGAATTAGGAGGTCAAAATTATGTTCCATCCAGATTATGAAACTGAATTTCTAGAAAAAGTACGAATGGTCGTACGAGAAGAAAACGAACAATTTTGGAAAACTCATGCTGTTCAAAAGTATCCAGAGATATTAACAAATGATCATCTATGTGAAATTTTTCAATGTAAGATAGCTAAAATTTATGATTTGGTGAAAATCGGTTCATTCCCGATATTCCCGCACATTCAAGCGCACTATCCTCGAGATTTAGTTTTTAAATGGATTAATGAAAATTCAACAATAGCGCAAGCTCTTAATCCGAAATTAAGAGCAATATAGGAGAGGCCAGGGCAAATGGCCTCAAGTCAAACTACCAATCTAGTAGAAATCTAAGAGGTAGGGGCAAATCTACCTCTTAACAATATTATATACCTTCATTAGAAAAATGACGGTCTCATAAAAGTTAACTTTAAAGCGAAATGCGACTTAAATCAACCGGAAAGGGATGGAAATATGAATGCAACTAGTAATTTAGTTGGCGAAGCATTGAAAGAAGTCAGAGTCAGAGGTGACAAAACGCAGACACAACTTGGCTTTGAATTTGGACTAGGAAGAGAGGCTGTTTCGAAATACGAGAACGGTCGTGCCAAAGTTCCAGCAGATGTGAGCAGAAACATCGTTGGTAAGTACGATGATCCTAAGTTTGCTTTAACAGTACAACATCAGTACACAGGTACAGGTCCGATATGGTTAAACGGTCCAAACGTAGACCTTCACCGATGTAGCGTACGAGAAAAAACAATTGAGGAGCTTGAAGAAGCGATTGTTTCTATTAAACAAACAAGTCTAGCTAAACCGAAAGAAGCAATCAATCCTTATGAAAAGAAAAACATGATGGACATGATAGAGGAAGCTGTAGAGGCAGCAACCGCACTGGCGAACTTTATTGCTGTAACTACAAAACATCTTGATATTAGTTACACAGGGGTTTGGACAAGTCATTATCAGGATCTTGAAAAGGCAGGGTTTATTGAATGATTGAATCGGAGGGCTATTTACATGGGTATAGTTAAAAAATTAAAGCTAGAAATAGCAAAATTAGAAGCTTGTAACGAGGATTTATTAGTAGCAATTGGTGTTCATAACAAACGTGGTGAGTATCACTTATCAGCAGAATGCATGCGGAAAAGTCAACAAACTATGAATCAAATCAAAAGATTAAAAACACATTTACAAGATCAACAAAATTTCATGTGGGTTATCAAGGATGCACAGGAAAGAGGACTACTTGGCGAGGTGATGAAGGAATATGCGAATCAAGCCTAGAGCATGGCGACACATGACGGTAAAGCAGAGGTTAGTTTATTTACACTTCATTTGCGATAAGAGGATGTTGGAGAAGTTAAATGGCAATAAAAAAGCTGCTTAATCGCGGTAACGACTAAACAGCGGACAACATATACAAGTTCATTATACCACAATTTCAGACGTTTGCGAGTGTTATCTCGCTCTCGTCAAGCAGCTTACAGCACCGTCTCCCCGGTATGTTTTGCCACTGTAAGTTGCTTGATGGGATGCCATCAGAAAGAAGGTGAGAACATGGGTCTTGCTCAATTTAAGCCAAAAATGAAAGATGAACTTTTAGACACTGAAGTGTTTGAAGAACGATTTGCTGAGTATGACATTATCAATGAATTTACAGGAATCATTTACACGTTAGTGGCTATTGAGGGCAACGTGCGTTATCTAAGCTTTGTAACAGCATCTTATGCAGGAGTATTACAAAAACAAAAGGAGGCGATAGCGTGACTGCTCTATTAGAAGTAGAAAACCCAATGGTACGTGGTCGGATTGAGTATCCGATGCCACCTTATAAGCCAGTTGTCAGCTTTGAAATGCACGATGATTTTGGTAGTTTCATAGCTTCTGGTGACGTGTTCTTTGAAATCGGTGATGCAATCGTACACATCGACAATATAAGTGATTACTTGGCTGTTGGATATAGGGATGAATCAACTTATGACATGACTGATTCAGAGGTAATTGCTTATGTGGAAGAGCATTATGGTTTTGCTCATACAAAAAAATAAACCACTTGGCAGAGTGGCTTAAACAAATCATTAATTGCGCTCATTATAGCGCACTACAGGAGGAATTTCAATGAGTAACCTTGCAGAACAGTTCAATAGTCCTCAAATGGGACAACTTCAATTTCAAGGTGGAGGAGCATTAGCACAAGCTAGTGCTTCCCGTGAAATGGAAGAAGTTAAAGGACAAATTTTCATGGCGAAACAGTTTCCGCGTAACGTATTCCAAGCTGAGCAACGTGTATTAGATACGTGTAAACGTCCCGCACTAGCACAGGTCGCAATGTATCAATATCCACGTGGTGGGCAACGAGTAACTGGTCCGTCGATTCGATTAGCAGAAGCAATTGCGCAAAACTGGGGCAATTTATCATATGGCATTCAGGAACTAGAGCAACGCGAAGGTGAGTCAGTTGCAAAAGCATTCTGTTGGGATCTTGAAACGAATGTCCGTCAAGAAAAGGTATTTACCGTCAAGCACTCTATGAAAGCTAAAGGGTCTATTAAACAATTAACGGATCCACGTGATATTTACGAAAAAGTAGCAAATGATGGGGCACGCCGTTTACGTTCATGCATTTTAGGAGTAATACCAGGTGACATTATTGATAAAGCGATTGGTCAATGTCACGAAACATTAGCTGGTAATGGTCAGGGTCCATTAAAGGATCGTATCGCAAATGCGTTACGTAGTTATAAAGAACAGCATCGCGTCACACAAGAAATGATAGAAGCAAAGTTTGGTTACAACGCTGATTCATTTACTGAGTATGACTATGTAGAGTTAATCAACATATTTAACAGCTTAAAAGACGGCTTGAGTAAGGTTGAGGATTGGTTTAATAAAGATGATGCTAAAAAGCAATCCAGTGGATTAGGTGATGATTTCAAAGCTCCAGCAGAACCAAAAGCAGAGGTGAAATCAGGTGCTCCAAACGACATTCCAATTGAATAGTGATAACTATCACTCGAATGAGGCAAATCAGCACTACATGTCAGTTTCACAGTTTAAAAGCGCCATGGAGTGTGAAGCTAAAGCGTTTGCAGAGGTAAGAGGCGAGTTCACTCGTCCTCCCTCTACAGCTCTAATAGTTGGTTCATATCTACACGCTGCCTTTGAATGTAACGAGGCATTCGCTGAATTTAAAGAGCTAAATCACCACACCATTTACAACAATCGTGGAAACAAGTATAAGGACTACGAAAAAGCTGATGACATGATTGAGACCATTAAAAATGACGAGTTTTGCATGTTCGCTCTACAAGGAGAAAAAGAGGTCATTTATACAGGTGAGTTATTGGGTGTAGAGTGGAAAATCAAAGTTGATAACATCAATCATGAACGTGGATTTTTCAGTGATATAAAAAGCACTCAGGAGCTTCGAAAACGCTACTGGAGCGAGAAATATAATACTTGGGTTTCGTTTGTACAAGCCTTTGATTATGTACTTCAAATGTGGGTGTATCGAGAAATCATCTTTCAAAATACAGGACGTTACTATGATCCATATATTGTGGCAGTTACAAAAGAATCGCCACCTGATAAAGCTATATTGCATTTTGACAATAGCCGATTTGAATTTGAGTTGGAATATGTAAAGGAGCATTTGCCAAGTATTATTGCTGCTAAATCAGG
>NZ_JBNNUW010000033.1:0-42578 GCF_050280125.1 Lysinibacillus sp. NPDC093692 | reverse complement strand
GGACATTGATGCGTACATTTAGGCAATTGTACATACAATGCGATTCGATCGCCTACTTCTTCTACTTTCGTAATCTCTACATCTTTTAATCCTGGAATATTCGTGTTAAAATTCATATGCACAGTTCACCTTTCTATTACTTGTTTCTCGACAATTCAAGTATATAAGAAATGGTGATACTGTGCTTTTTTATGCATAAAATTGTGTGATTACCCCAACAAATATTATAGAGCCAAAAAAGAGACAGAATCACATATTTGTAATTCTGTCTAGAACATCAACTTTGATGTGTATTATTGAATTAATTTTTAGCTTTAATAAAAACTCAAGCCTCTACGTTTTCTTTTTCATTTTCAAGCATTTTGTGCAAATAATTAATTATTTCACGAATACCTTCTAATGAATTCACAAGAATTTTCGGGTCAACGTAAGTAATCATACGATTTTCTAGATTTGCCACAGCTGTAAAGTAGCGTGTTTTTGAATAATTGACTAGTCCCATCTGTTTTAATACCGACTCATCAAAATCAAGAATTTCACGAGCTTCTGTGACAAGTAATCCATAATTCACAACATCCGTGTTCAACACAATAATACGTGCTGTTGCAGCATTAGAGGAACGATTATAAAGAATACGCTCAAAATCAAGCACTGGCACAAGCTCGCCACGAATTCTTGTGAAACCTAGAAGATAATTAGGCAAATGAGGAATCGGTGTTACTTGCTCTAACTTTTCAATCGAAATCGCTTGCTCCACAGGCACTGCATATTCCTCTGTACCACAAGCAAAAACTACTGCCTTCACACTTTCCATACGGTCACATCCTTCGATTCTGTTGTTATTTTTTCGCAGACTCTTTTACGATTTCAACAAGTAAATCTGCTAATTTTTCTAATTCTTCTACTGGGATCTTTTCATTTGTTGTATGAATGTCCTCGTATCCAACAGAAAGATTGACTGTAGGGATGCCAAAGCCTGCAATAACATTAGCATCGGAACCTCCGCCTGAAATACCTAGCTTTGGTGTACGATCGATGTTCTGTGCAGCTGCAATCGCTACTTGAACAACTTTATCTGATTCTGTTACACGGAATCCAGGATACATTAGCTTTACTTCAACCTCTGCCTTTGCTCCTAATGAAGCAGCAACTTGCTCAAACGTCTCCTGCATATGCTGAGTCTGTGCATCTAACTTCGCTTTGTCGATTGAACGAGCTTCTGCAAGAATCGTTACTTCATCACACACAATATTTGTTGCCTGACCACCCTCAAAGCGACCAATATTTGCTGTTGTTTCTTCATCTAATCGACCTAGCTTCATTTTTGCAATACATTTAGAAGCAACCGTAATCGCTGAAATTCCTTTTTCTGGAGCAACACCTGCGTGCGCTGTTTTACCAATTATTTTAACGGAAACTTTCGCTTGGAATGGAGCTGCTGTGACAATTCCCCCTACTTTGCCATCACTGTCTACCGCAAAGCCATATTTCGCCTTAATTTTAGATGGATCTAACTCTTTAGCGCCAACAAGGCCACTTTCCTCGCCAGCTGTAATAATAAATTCAATATCACCGTGTTCAATATTTTGCTCTTTTAAGCGTTTAGCCATTTCAAATAATGCTGCGATACCAGCTTTGTCATCAGCACCTAAAATAGTTGTACCATCTGAAACAATATAGCCATCTTCACGAAGAGATGGTTTAATCCCTTTACCTGGGACAACTGTATCCATATGAGAAGTAAAATAAATTGGTTCGATATCTAATGAACCTTTTAGCGTAGCAAGTATATTACCTGCTCCATGCCCGTTTCTAGTATGTGCATCATCTTGTTCTACTGTAAAACCAAGCGCTGTTAGTTTGTCGACTAAAACCGGCGCAATCACTTGTTCATATTTTGTTTCTGAATCGATTTGTACGAGCTCAAAAAACTCTTCTACTAAACGACTTGTCATGTTGTAGGACTCCCTTAGTTTACGTGTTTTTCCACGTCATAGTTATCTTCTATATTTTAGCATACTGCTGCGTTTGGGAAAATAAAACGATTACATTGTTTTTCAATTGATGGCTGCAAATACCCGCTTCTATTCGATTCGCAAATTATATAGAGGTAAAAGTACTGATAATTATGGAAGCACCTTTTTTCAGATTGAAAGGAAAGTAGCACTTAACGTAAACAAAAACGACTGAACAAATTTGGACTGGACGGTTAGATGATAAACATGACAAATCAAGTTTTCGTTATCTTCAAAACGTACAGATCAGAACCATTCATGAAGAATTCACACTGCTCACCTCAGGAAGACGAATAGATATCACCAAAATTTTAAAAATATAATTTATCTAGATAGTTAGCTTTTTAAGTAAACTTTTTACATTTAACAGAAAATTACATTAAAATATTTTATAGATTATTAACTTTTATTGGGGAGAGTAGCGACTTGAAGAAAAAAGTTATAATTATTGTTTCTTTGTTGGTTGTAATTATATTGTTACATTCAACACCCAGTATGGCATTAAGAACACATATATTTTTTATGGGTTATCCAAAGGCCGCAATTTCTTCATGTAATTATTGAAGATAAAGAACATAATGAAGTAGATAAAGAAAAATTTGCCGAATTAAATGCCAAAGCATACTCCCTAACAAACCCTCCAATAGAAAAAGCTACTCATGGCGAATTAAGAAACTTTCTTGTGAGGAAATTTGGCTTTTTACATTTTGCAGAATACTACGGTGATATTTAATAACCTTCGGCGTAGTCAAACGGGGGCTTTACACAAAAAAACGCTCAAATTACTGAGCGTTTTTATCTGTCGTTTATGTTACTAAATTACTGTTAAAATAAGTGTCATTGAGGTTGTTATTAACTTCACTTTTAGTGTTTTTCTCCCAATCAACCGAACCCGTTAGAAAAAAGGAAAATCTTTTCACAGTTTACTTTACATCTACGTTTTAAATGATCGCTTCTTTTTCTTTTTGCAGAGACTTCAAATAATCATCTGCCTTGTTATGTTTATCCTGTAAACGCAAAATTGTATTATGTACATCATCTTGTACACGAGAAACCTGATCTCTTGCAGTGGATATTTTAGAATGGACAGACCAAGCCGAAAAAATATCATCAAAGAAATAGTCCGCAAATTTCACGAATCCATCTGTATCAACTTGTAAGGATTTCGTTGACATATCATGTACATCTAGCAGTTCGTTATGGAAGCGTTGTAACGCAATTTGAGCATTGTGAAGATAATTTTCGGTCTTATCCAGTGCATCATGTTTTAAATGCGTAACAAAGAATCCTCCACCAAAAAACGTATCCCAAGTTGAATATCCATTAGCGGAATGTAAGGACTCTGCTGCTTGTCCAAGCTCAGTAAGTGCTGTTTCACCAGCCGCTTCTGCTTCCTTTATCTCTATCAGTAGTTGTTTCGTATGCATTTCCTCATGTGCTAATTGTTCAAGCCTTTTTGCCTGTTCAGGCTCATGGATTTGTAAGTAGCCTTTCTTTTTAGCATTTAATTGGCTTAAAGCTTCTTGTAACTCTTTTTCATTAATTTGAGAAAGCTTGGTGTTTATTTGCCCCAAATCATGCGCCAAATCAACATCCATCTTCTTTGCTTCATTTATTTTTAATTCAAGAATAGCTGCTTTATCAATTTTTTCTGTACGTAGCTCATCTTGTTGCCCTGCCCACGTACGAATCATATTCATAAAAGAAAAGCCTTCTAACTTATCGAGTCTTAAACGAATTTGATTGAGTGCTTTAGAATGTTTGTCAATTTCCTGTTGGGCATGCCCGATTTGCTGTTCAATTAAAACCTTTTGTTCACTTAATCTACTGGCAGTTCTTAATTGTGCATGTATTATTCCTTGCTCTTTTTGTAATTGTTTCCATTCCATTCATCTCAACTCCTATTACATATATGTACGAATGAAATCAAAATATGTTTCAATTATCTGTTATTTATAATTTATCTTTTATTATTTAAAGTTAGTATAAGTCAAAAAAAGCCTAGCAATCCGAATAGATACTAGGCTTTTACAATTGTTATAGAGGAATATTTCCGTGCTTTTTCTCTGGACGTGTTTCGTGTTTGTTCGCTAACATATCTAGCCCTTGAATTAGCTTAATACGCGTATCACGTGGATCGATAACATCGTCTACCATACCGCGAGATGCCGCAACGTATGGGTTTGCGAATTTCTCTTTATATTCTTCAATTTTCGCTGCACGTGTTGCTTCTGGATCTTCTGATTTGGCAATTTCACGCGCGAAGATAATATTAGCTGCACCTGCCGCACCCATAACAGCAATTTCTGCGTTAGGCCAAGCAAATACTAAATCAGCCCCAATTGATTTAGAGTTAAGCGCAACGTACGCACCACCGTATGCTTTACGCAGAATCACTGTAATTTTTGGTACAGTTGCTTCTGAGTATGCATAAAGGATTTTTGCTCCGTGACGAATAATCCCACCATGCTCCTGTTTAACGCCTGGGAAGAAACCAGAAACGTCTTCAAATGTGATGATTGGTGTATTGTAAGCATCACAAGTACGAATGAAACGAGCTGCCTTGTCTGAAGAATCAATATCTAAACCACCAGCTAATACTTTAGGTTGGTTACATACAAGACCAACTGATTCACCAGCAATACGTGCAAAACCAACTACTACGTTTTTCGCAAATTCTGAATGCACTTCCATAAATGAATCTGCGTCCACGATTTGCTCGACTACTTTACGAACATCATAAGGTCGAGTTGTTTCGATTGGTATCGTATCCACGATTTCTGGACGATAGTCGTCACCCTCTGGACGTGCCTGGCGTGGAGCTTTTTCTTTATTATTTTGTGGTAAGTAGCTTAATAGTTTCTTAATTTGATCAATCGCTGTTTCTTCAGAAGGTGCGCGGAAGTGTGCGTTACCACTTATAGCGTTGTTTACTTTAGAACCACCTAAATCTTCAGCAGAGATTTTTTCACCAGTAACCGTTTCGATAACTTTAGGTCCTGTAATAAACATTTGAGATGTTTTATCAACCATTAGAATGAAGTCTGTAATTGCTGGAGAATATACCGCCCCACCAGCACATGGTCCCATGATAACTGAGATTTGTGGAATTACCCCAGAGTAGATTGCATTACGATAGAAAATATGACCATAACCATCAAGTGAAAGTACGCCCTCTTGAATACGAGCACCACCTGAATCATTAATACCGATAAATGGTGTACCATTTTTTGCTGCTAGATCCATTACTGTTGCCATTTTTTTAGCGTGCATTTCACCAAGCGCTCCACCAAATACTGTGAAGTCTTGAGAGAATAAGTATACTGGACGTCCATTAATTTTACCGAAACCAGTTACTACTCCGTCACCAGGGCCTTCCATCTTGTCCATGCCGAAGTCTACTGTACGGTGTGTAATGAATGGGTTGATCTCGAAAAATGTACCTTCGTCTAGTAATAATTCAATACGCTCACGAGCAGTTAATTTACCTTTATCATGTTGCTTCTCGATGCGCTCATAGCCGCCACCAAGTTCAATCACTGTCTTACGGTCATACAACTCATTAATTTTGTCGAACATATCCATACTGATCACTTATCCCCTTTTCCACTTTTATCGCATAATTCATATAACACACCGAAAGATGATTTCGGGTGCATGAAAGCAACCTCTGCACCACCAGCTCCTGGTCCTGGCTCTTCTGATAAAAGACGTACACCTTTTTCACGAAGCTCAGCCATACGCTCACGAATCCCCGTTACACCGAAAGCTACATGGTGAATACCTTCTCCACGTTTTTCGATGAATCCATGAATAGTACTTTTTTCACTCATCGGTTCTAATAACTCAATTTTTATATTTCCCGCATCTATGAATGCAACACGAACCTGTTGCGATTCTACTTCTTCCACTTTTAGCAACTTTAAGCCTAAAGTTTCTGTATAATATGTAATGCGTTCATCAAGATTTCGGACCGCAATCCCAATATGATCTACTTTCTCCATGGTGACATCTCCTTCTGTTATGGTACATAATCTATTTTACAGACTTTTTCGTCAAAACTCTACTACTTGAGAAATTTTTCAGATTTGCTAAACTATTTATAAGAAAAGAAGGAGCGAACGAGCATATGAGTAATAAAAAATTTCAAAAAATCGTAGTTTATACTATGGTCGCGATCATGGTAATTTCATCTCTAGCATTCGGCTTATCGATGATAGTGTAATGAAAGGCTAGGCGTCCGCATTACTGCGGGCGCTTTTTCTTTACCTTTAACCCCTTAAAAGACTGCTTTATTTCTAAATATCGATCCATTTCCTCAATAAATTGATAAAGTGCCGCTTGCGCTAAAAATTGCTCATGATTTTTCGGCAATGGTAATTGGGCGAAATCCATCTTTACTTGCTCTAATTTTTCTCTAAAATGACTAGCCGTATTTCCTGAATGAACATGTTCACCAAGGTCTTGTAAAAAGTCAGCAACGATATCAGCCTCTTGTACTATAACAGGAAGTGCCGTTATTTTAGGAAGAACTCTATCAATAATTTCTAACTGCTGTTCACGCATATCAAAATACACGTAGTAGTCATTTTCTCGTCTCGTAAAATGATTTTCAACATCTTTAAACGCTAGGGATTTTGCACTATTCAATACTTTAATCGCTTCAATAATTTCCTGCCCATCCCACAATGTATCGCCTTCTCTTAAATAGTTGGCAATTTCTAAAAAGATCTTACTGTAAAGTTCCTCAATTTTAACTCGATAGTAATTTAATTCCTTTTGAATGTCTGGCATATACATATTTATAGCTATTCCCGTACCATAACCAATTGCCATTAATGCGAATTCATTATAAACAAGCGCTAATGAAAAGCTTTTAGCTGCATATATATGCATGATAATAACTGCACTAGAGACAAATCCATCCGCTACCCTTAATGACACAATTGTTGGTATAAAAATGAGTAGCATACCTGCTAATGCAAGTGGATGATAGGAAAATAGCTCAAAGCTCAAAAATGCATAAATCATTGCGATAATACTTGCGACAAATCGTGTATAAGCCGCATGAAGAGATTTTTTCTTCGTTGGCTGTACACATAATATTGTTAGAATACCAGCAGATGCATAAGAAGCTAATTCAAAGTATTGGGCAATGGCAATAGCGAGTGCTGCACCAAATGCCGTTTTTAATGTACGATAGCCGATTGAAAACTTCTTCAAGTCGACTGCCTCCTATCTTTTAGTACTCTACTTATTTTATTCAATTTAAAGAAAACTATAAGCTAATCGTTTAGCCAATATTACAAAAATTCTAAATGCAATTCTACTGGAATCAGTGGAGAAAGCGATGCTAATTCGGAGAATTTTTTAGTAGTAAGACTCCGCAGACATTTTATAGCCTGCGGAGTTTTCTGCTAAATGAATAGCTCTTCTATAATTGAATAAAATTAAAGTTCGTCGCAGTATTCCTCAAAGTTTGCTTGTAAGTTTGTTACTACTGACATTGGGTCATGACCTTCAATTTCATAGCGTCCAACTTCTGCTACTACTTGTCCATCCTTTAATAACACAAATGATGGGGAAGATGGTAAATGATCTTCACCGAAGAGATAACGAGCAGCTGCAGTTGCTTCTTTGTCTTGACCAGCAAACACCGTTACAAGATGGTCTGGACGTTTATCGTAATGTACGCATTGTGCTGCTGATGGACGTGCGATACCTCCTGCACAGCCGCATACTGAGTTTACCATGACTAATGTTGTACCTGGACGAGCAAACGCCTCTTCAACAGCTTCGGGCGTGCGAAGCTGCTCATAACCTGCAGCCTCAATTTCTGCACGTGCTGTTTTTAAAATTTCTTGCATAAATAAATCGTAATCCATATTCATAAAGCGATAGCTCCTTTCAAGTTCGCGTCATCATCAGCAATTATGTCTCGGCATAATTGCGTCCAGAGGTTTCACTTTTTTCAGCTGAAAGAAGTGAAACTTACTAGCTTTAGATATTCGACGCTCATACATCTCCTATCATAGCAGTTAGTGACGAATTTGTGCACCTACTTGCTCATATATTAGATGATATTATTTCTGTGATTGTTCATCGCTAAATAAACGATCTACACCTTGTGTAACTGTCAACTGTCCATTTAAAATTTGACGTTCTAAAAGCTGCACTTGTGCTTTCCGTTCTGGATTACCATAAAACATATCGATTAATTGGTCGGTAATCATCGATTGGAACCAATCTCTTGTCTGATTTTGACGTCTAATTGACCAGTAATTATTTGCCTCAACGATTTGTCTGAACTCCCCTATTGTATTCCAGACTTTGTCGAGACCACGTTTTTCCCACGAGCTAACCGGCATTGCTGTGGACATCCAACCTGGTGTTGCAGGCTGTAAGAAATGTAAAATTTGCTTGTACTCGGATACCGTTTTTTTAGCCAGACGAACATTATCACCATCCGCCTTATGAACAACAATGGCATCCGCTAACTCCATAATGCCCTTCTTCATGCCTTGTAACTCGTCTCCGGCACCTGTTAAAACTAACAGCAAGAAGAAATCAACCATCCCTCGGACATACGTTTCACTTTGTCCAACACCAACTGTTTCTATTAAAATGACATCATAGCCAGCCGCTTCACAAACAAGCATCGTTTCACGCGTCTTTTTATGAACACCCCCTAGGGTACCAGCTGATGGAGAGGGACGAACAAAAGCATTAGGCTTTTTCACGAGCTCCTCCATTCGAGTTTTATCACCTAAAATACTTCCTCCCGATAAAGAAGAGCTCGGATCGATCGCAAGGACTGCCACTTTTTTCCCTAACTCACAAAGCATCGTTCCGAAAGCCTCAATGAACGAACTCTTTCCTGCACCAGGCACGCCTGTTATCCCAATGCGGACACTGTTTCCTGTATGTGGTAGAAGCTCTTGTAAAAGTTCTTGTGCTTGCACTTTATGTGTTGCATTTGAACTTTCAATGAGTGTAATAGCTTTTGACAATTGTGTACGAGAGCCAGCACGTACTTCTTGTGCAAGCTCCTGTACGTTTAAATTGTCTGCTTTTTTCTTTCGGAACTTTTTCGGTGTACCATATTGCATTCCGTCGTGAGTTGCCTCTACTCCGTCCATAACAAATAGCGCACTTTCCGGCATTCCTTTGTTTTTGTCCATTATTCAGACACTTCCTCATAGCCTAAACGTTTGTATATCTCTTCAATAATCTTTTGTGCAGATACAGGAATTACTGTACCTGGTCCAAAAATTGCTACTGCGCCAGCTTCATAAAGGAATTCATAATCTTGTGCTGGAATAACGCCTCCAACAATAATAATGATATCTTCGCGGCCCAGTTTTTCTAGCTCTGCTACTAATTCAGGAACTAATGTTTTATGACCTGCAGCTAATGAAGATACACCAATGACATGAACATCGTTTTCCACAGCCATTTGAGCTGCTTCTGCAGGTGTCATAAATAATGGTGAAATATCTACGTCGAAGCCTAAGTCAGCATAGCCTGTTGCCACAACTTTTGCACCACGGTCATGTCCATCTTGTCCCATTTTCGCTACTAAAATACGTGGGCGACGACCTTCATTTCCAAGAAACTCCTCTGTCATTTGTTTCACTTCAGTAATTTGCTCTTCATCTGAGAAGTTTGCAGAGTAAACACCAGAGATGGAACGAATTACGGCCTTATGACGACCTGAAACAACTTCGATTGCATCAGAAATTTCTCCTAATGAAGCACGAGCACGCGCAGCATCTACTGCAATTGCTAATAAGTTTTCTTCTCCATCTTGCGCCGCTTTTGTTAAACGAGCTAAATGTTTTTGTACTTCTGCTTCATCGCGCGCTGCCTTCATAGCTTCTAAACGTTCAATTTGCTTTTGACGAACTAACGTATTATCAATGTCAAGAATGTCGATAGGTTCTTCTTTTTCTAAACGGTATTTGTTTACGCCAACGATCGTTTCTGTTTTAGAGTCGATTTTCGCTTGACGTTTTGCAGCAGCCTCCTCAACTTTCATTTTTGGAAGACCTGTTTCAATCGCTTTCGCCATACCGCCAAGCTCTTCGATTTCTTCAATTAAAGCCCATGCAGATTTTGTAATCTCGTCTGTTAATTTTTCCACATAGTATGAACCGCCCCATGGGTCAATAACTTTCGTCATAGCTGTTTCTTCTTGTAGGAACAGCTGCGTATTACGTGCAATACGTGCAGAGAAATCAGTTGGTAGAGCAATCGCTTCATCAAGTGCATTTGTATGAAGAGATTGAGTATGCCCCATTGAAGACGCATTTGCTTCGATTAATGTACGTGTCACATTGTTAAATGGATCTTGTTCTGTTAAAGACCAACCAGATGTTTGTGAGTGTGTACGAAGTGCTAATGTTTTCGGGTTTTTCGGATTAAACGTTGACATCATTTGTGCCCAAATTCGGCGTGCAGCACGCATTTTTGCAACTTCCATGTAATAGTTCATACCAATTGCCCAGAAGAATGATAAACGCGGTGCAAAGGCATCAATATCGATTCCAGCTTTAAGCCCTGTACGAACATATTCAAGGCCGTCTGCTAATGTATAAGCAAGTTCAATGTCATTTGTTGCTCCAGCTTCTTGAATATGGTAACCAGAAATCGAAATAGAGTTGAATTTTGGCATATATTTCGCTGTATATTCAAAAATATCTGCAATAATTTTCATAGACATTGTCGGTGGATAAATATATGTGTTACGAACCATGTATTCTTTTAAAATATCATTTTGAATCGTACCCGCTAATTGGTCAGGAGTCACTCCTTGCTCTTCAGCAGCAACGATATAAAATGCAAGAACTGGTAATACTGCACCATTCATTGTCATAGAAACTGACATTTGATCTAAAGGAATTTGGTCAAATAAGATTTTCATATCTTCTACAGAGTCAATCGCTACACCGGCTTTACCAACATCCCCTGTTACACGCGGATGGTCTGAGTCATAGCCACGGTGAGTTGCTAAATCAAAGGCAACAGAAAGACCTTTTTGACCCATTGCTAGATTACGTTTATAGAATGCATTTGATTCTTCAGCCGTTGAGAAACCAGCATATTGGCGAACAGTCCAAGGACGAGCTACATACATAGTAGGGTATGGACCGCGTGTATTTGGCGCAATACCTGCTACATCATTTAAATGCTTTGCCTCTTTAATATCTTCTTTTGTGTATATATCTTTAATTTCGATGCCTTCATTTGTCATGAATTTTTCTTCTGACGCTTGAGGCGCTTCTGCTGTTAAAACTTTTTCAATTTCAACTGCACTAAAATTTGGCTTGCTCATCGTTGGACCTCCTTCATGCTAGCGAACACTGAATTTAATTTTTCAATGATGTTCTGTCCTGCGAAAATAAAGCCGTTTAAGCCATTTGCTAACCAAGCTTCTTCTTCGTCTTTAAATTTACCTGCAACGTCAACAATTACGTTTGCTCGTTTGCCAGCTAAAATGGCTGGTACTAATTGTTTTGTATCGTCATCATTTCCTGCAATGACTACATATGTTGCTTCTGTAGTATTTAACCAAGCTAATGCTTCTTCAGCTGTAGCAATTGGTTCACTTTTTTCTGGTACTAGACCTACAGTATTTAAGAAACCTGACACGAAGTCAGCACGTGGTTTTGAGCTTTTTAGTGTACCTAATGCTAAAATTCCTGTTGTTACATTTGCTGCTGTCATTTCCGTACGTAAATGTTCAAAAGGTTTAGCAATGCGCTTAATTTCTGCAAAAGCTGGGTTTGTTGCACTTTCAAGCACATCTGCTGGATTAGCATAAATATTTGTACCGATTAATGATTGCTTACGTGTTTGTACCGCTTTAATACGAGCTTGGTAGGATTTTTCTAGTTCTTCCGCAAGCTTTCCAGATGCAGTGTAAGCGTCGATACCTCCAGCTGCTTCAATTTCTAAAAATAATGTCCAAGCTTCTTTCACAAAATCAGCTGTTAATGACTCAATAAAGTAAGAGCCACCAGCTGGATCTATAACTTTTAAAACATTTGTTTCTTCTTTTAAGATTAAGGATACATTTCGTGCAATACGAACCGATTGATCTGTTGGTTTCGTTAATGCATCATGAGGGTGAACTGTAAAGACATCCGCACCACCAATTAAGCCAGAAAGAGCTTCATTTGCCGAACGTAATAAGTTTACATAAACATCCAGCTTCGAGAAGCTTCTTACCGATGTTTCAGCAATCGTTGGAACTTTTACGCAATTAGATACTCCATATGCAGATGAAAACGCTTTCCAAAGTACTTTAAAAGCACGGAGTTTGGCAATCTCTGTAAAGAACTGTGTATCCACTGCAAATGATACATAAAACTTCTTCGCGAACGCTTCAAAGCTTTCTTCTTGATTTGCGTATTTTACGGCTAATGCAAGTGCATAAGCTAACTCTTGCACTGCGTTTGCGCCTTCATTATGATAAACCGTTGTGTTCGCACCGACTGAGCGCACGTTCGAGAAATTATTTAAAGAGATAGGATTTTTCGATACGATGAAACCTTTTACAGCTTCTCGCTGATTATTTGCTATTTTGTCGAATACTGCTAATAATGGGTCATTTGAATTTTCAACCGACATTTTAAACGAATATTCAGAGAAATAAGTCGCTAATTGTGCCACTACTTCTTCAGTCCATTCAAAATTCACACGGCTATCAATTGTTACTACTTCATTGCCCCGAGCTAAGCTATCATCAAGCTGTGCAAAAAATGCATCGCTTGTTTCAGCATATATTTGCTGTGCCACTCGAAATGCTTCATTATTTTGTAGGGAACGGATCGTAGCAACTTGTTTATCAAGCTCTTCTCCAAGTTTTGCTACTAAACTTTCTTGGGTGTAAAGAGGTTCTAATGTAATACCTTCACTCGTTTTCGTTAAAAGAGACTCGAATGGTTTCCCTTTTAAAGCCTTGATTGCTGCATCTTGCCATTCTGAATAGGACGGCTTTTCAAATTCAATATTTTTCATGTTGTTTGACATGCGGACGCTTAATCAGCTTCCCCCCTTAGTAGTTTCTATTTGTTATTCTACATGACAAATTGCGACTCGCAAAGCAAAAAAAAATCGGAAACCGTTATATAACAGGCTTCCGACAAGTCATCAGTAGACTGACGTTGAAGATTTATTTGTATTTTCGAGTATTTCTTTTACTCTATTCAGGAATTTACCACAAACAAGTCCATCAAGAACTCGATGATCTAAAGATAAACATAAATTCACAATATCTCGTGCCGCGAACATTCCACCAGGTAAAATAACTGGTTTTTTTACAATACTTTCCACTTGAAGAATGGCAGCTTGTGGGTAATTAATGATGCCCATCGACTGAACAGAGCCGAATGCACCCGTATTATTAACCGTAAATGTACCACCTTTTATATCATCCATCGACAATTTTCCGGCACGAACTTTTCCTGCAAGCTCATGAATTTCCTTCGCAATCCCTTTAATCGATTTTTCATCAGCGTGTTTTATAACAGGAACAAATAACGCATCATCTATTGCGACTGCAATGGAAATATTGATGTCATGCTTTTGAATAATTTTGTCCTCTGCCCACATAGAGTTCATCATCGGGAATTCCTTTAAAGCTTGAGCAACAGCTTTTACAAAGAAAGCAAAATACGTAATATTAAAGCCTTCTTTTTGCTTAAACTCAGCCTTTATGCTATCACGAAATGCTACTAAATCTGTGACGTCCACTTCCATCATCATCCATGCATGTGGTACTTCATGAACGCTTCGTACCATATTATTGGCAATCGCACGGCGCACCTTCGTTACTGGAATTTCAATATCGCCTGCTTGCATTGGTTGTGTAGGTGTGGCCACTTTCGTATTCTCTTGTGCTGTATGTGTTGTAACCGGTACTGATTGCGGAACTTTTTCATCGACTACAGGTGATGTTTCCACTAGAGGCGTTGGCACATTTCCTGTTTCAATCAGTTTCATTAGGTCTTTTCTTGTAATACGTCCACCTTCACCAGTACCTGTTATTTGATCAAGGGCAATTTCATACTCTTGTGCAAGTCGAAGAACAGCTGGTGAATAACGTACTTTATCCTGACGAACTGTTTTTTGCGATTCTCTTGTAGCAGTAGTTGGTTGTTGAGTCTCTTGTTTCTTTTGTACACCTGCATTTAAAATTGCCGTACTTACCGCTGATTTTTTAGCTGGAGGCGGTGGAGGTAACTCACTGTCACCTGCTATTTCAACGGAACAAACGACTGCACCAACCGGTAACGTTTGCCCTTCCTCTGCAAGTAGCTCTGATATGACTCCTTCAAAAGAAGATGGGATTTCTGCATTTACTTTATCTGTAACTACTTCTGCTAGTGGATCATATTTTTTTACTGTATCACCTGGTTTGACAAGCCATTTTTCAATCGTACCTTCTGTTACACTTTCGCCGAGCTGTGGCATTGTAATATTTTGAATAGCCATCATCTATTCCCCCCATCAATTATGCCTAGGTGTAATTGTATCTATCAAATTACTATCATATTTATAATATTACTCATCACCATAAAGTGGGGTTGATTTTCGCACCGACTTGGGCTCTCCTAAGGGCGTCCAATAACCCCCTAGGAGGAGTCAGCCAGTCTCTACTCTAATCAACTTATATACCACGACATAACGTTTTAAGAAATGTCATCCCGAACTTTCGATGAAGAGTCTTAAAATACCTGTGATATTTATAAACTTTCTTTTAAAAACTTCTATTTACCACAGAAATAGATCCATTTATATTAGAATGCGGCAAGTTCTCGCATCGCACGCTCTACTTTATCAGGGTTGATCATAAAATATTTTTCCATCGTCGGTGCGTACGGCATTGCCGGAACATCAGGTCCTGCAAGACGCTGAATTGGTGCATCTAGTTCAAATAAGCAATGCTCTGCAATGATTGCTGCAACTTCACTCATAATGCTACCTTCTTTATTATCCTCGGTAACTAGTAAAACTTTACCTGTTTTACTTGCCGCCTCAATGATTGCTTCTTTATCAAGCGGATATACCGTGCGTAGGTCCAGAATATGCGCTGAAATTCCGTCTGCTGCTAGACGTTCTGCAGCTTGTAATGCAAAATGGACAGCTAAACCATACGTAATAACAGTAACGTCTTCCCCTTCCCGCTTAACATCCGCCTTACCAATCGGCAATGTGTAATCGTCTACTGGGACTTCGCCTTTAATAAGACGATATGCACGCTTATGCTCAAAAAATAGCACTGGATCTTCATCGCGAATCGCTGCTTTTAATAAGCCTTTAGCATCGTACGGTGTTGAAGGTATAACAATTTTTAACCCTGGTGTTCCTGCAAAAAGCGCCTCTACAGATTGCGAATGGTAAAGCGCTCCATGAATTCCTCCACCAAATGGTGCACGTATAACCATCGGGCAAGACCAATCATTGTTTGAACGATAGCGGATTTTTGCTGCCTCAGAAACAATTTGGTTAACTGCAGGCATGATGAAGTCAGCGAATTGCATTTCGGCAATTGGACGCATTCCATACATCGCAGCACCAATACCAACACCTGCAATAGCACTCTCTGCAAGAGGTGTGTCAAGTACCCGATGTTCACCAAATTGATCGTAAAGACCTGCTGTCGCTTTGAAAACCCCACCTTTACGACCAACGTCCTCTCCTAAAATGAAAACACGCTCATCACGTTCCATCTCTTCCTTCATCGCTAATGTAATCGCATCAATATAAGACATTACTGCCATTACACGTCACCTCCGTCCACTGGTGCATATACGTATTTCATAGCATGCTCTGGTGGTGCATATGGAGCAGCTTCTGCATAATCTGTTGCTTCATTCACCTCTGCCATGACACGTTCTTCTATTTCAGCACGAAGTTTTTCTGTCATAACTCCAGTATCCATAAGATACTTTTCAAATAACAAAATTGGATCCTTTGCCTTTCCTTCAGCTATATCCTCAGCAGTTCGATATTGACGATCATCATCATCCGAAGAATGCGCCGTTAAGCGATACGTCACTGTCTCTATTAAACTTGGGCCTTCACCTCTACGAGCACGATCAGCCGCTTCTTTCACAACCTTATAGACTTGCAACGGACATTTCCCATCAACTGTAACACCTGGCATACCATAGCCAATACCGCGATCTGATACTTTCGCGCAGCCTAATTGACGTTCAACTGGCACAGAAATTGCATATTGATTATTTTCTACCATTATAATAACTGGAAGCTTATGCACTCCTGCGAAGTTCGCACCTTCATGGAAATCACCTTGGTTAGATGAACCTTCACCGAGTGTAACGAAAGTAACAAAATCTTCCTTTTGTAGGCGCCCTGCTAAAGCTACGCCTACCGCGTGTGGAACTTGTGTCGTAACTGGCGAAGAACCTGTTAAAATACGATTTTTCTTTTGTCCAAAATGACCTGGCATTTGGCGCCCACCCGAGTTCGGATCCTCTGCTTTAGCAAATGCAGATAACATCAATTCTTTCGGTGTCATACCAAAATGTAAAACAACACCCATATCACGATAATAAGGTGCAATATAATCTTTGTTATGATCTAGAGCAAATGCTGCCCCTACTTGCGCCGCCTCCTGACCCTGACAAGAAATAACAAACGGAATTTTACCAGAACGGTTTAATAACCACATTCGTTCATCAAGTCTTCTTGCCATTAACATCGTTTCGAATATTGCAAGCACATCTTCATTTGTTAACCCTAAATCCTCATGCTTAATTTGAACACCTTGCATACGAACACCCCTTTCGAACGTTTCGCTTTCGCTACAAAAACACTTTCTGGATACAGATAACTAAAGCAATTATGGCCCTTCACCAAAATATGTACTTGATTGCACATTCCACTCCAGAAAGGACGTTTTCCACGAACGACGTCACCTACCACTTTATGAGCACTTTTAATCTACCTGTTAATCAAGAACAGATTTTTGTTTTGACCCTAGACTTTAGTTACAAAAACTACGAATCTTAAAAATGAATGGCGCGATGATCCACTGCTAACGCCGCTTCCGCTAGCACCTCATTGAGTGACGGATGTGGATGAATGGCCTGACTTATTTCCCAAGGCGTTGCATCCAATAATTTAGCAAGTGATGCTTCTCCAATTAAATCTGTCACATGTGGTCCTACCATATGAATACCCAAAATATCATCCGTTTCTTCATCAGCAACAATTTTTACAAAACCATCTGTCTCTCCATTAACTAGTGCTTTTCCGATCGCCTTGAATGGAAACTTACCAATCTTCAACGAATAACCTTGTTCTTGTGCATCCCTTTCTGTTAAGCCAATACTTGCGACCTCAGGGTAAGAATAAACACATTTCGGAACATTTAGAACATCAAGTCCCTCTGTTTTACCCGTTGCAATATGCTCAATAGCACACACCCCTTCGTGTGAGGCAACATGCGCTAATTGTAAGCCACCGATAACATCCCCTATGGCATACATATGTGATTCCTTCGTTTGATACGAATCATTGACTTTGATAAATCCATTTTCTACTTCTATTTCAGTATTTTCTAAACCAATACCTTGTGTATTGGCTTCACGTCCAACACAAAGCAATAATTTATCTGCCTCAAATAATTCATCCTTATCATTTACTTTCGCGGAAATGAAAACGTTATCATTTTCAATTTTAAAGGATCCCGAATCTAAGCGAGCATTCGTCACAATGCGGACGCCTCTTTTTTCAAGTTGCTTTGTTACTTCTTTTACAATATCCGCATCCTCCGCAGGTAAAATGGATGGCCCATATTCAATGACCGTTACGTAAACCCCAAAATCGCAAAGCATTGAGGCCCATTCTATTCCAATAACTCCTCCGCCAACAATTAACAATGACTTTGGCAGTTCTTCCATTTCCAATGCATGATCAGAGTTCATCACATATTTACCATCAACCGTTAGTCCCGCCATTCCTCTTGGCTTTGATCCTGTAGCAATCACCACATTTGTTGGAACTAGCATTTCATTTTCATCGCCATTACTCATTTCAACTGAAATAGTGCCAGGCATCGGTGAGAAAATAGATGGCCCTAAAATTCGCCCTAATCCCTGATAAACGTCTATTTTGCCCTTTTTCATCAGTGTATTCACACCTTGGCTCAATTGCTCAACAATAGCTTGCTTCCTTTCTTGCACTTTGTCGAATTGCAATGTCACCCCTTCAATATCAACACCATATTCAGCCGCAGTTTTATTTGCCATACGATACACTTCTGCACTTCGAAGTAAGGCCTTACTTGGTATACAGCCTTTATGCAAGCATGTTCCACCTAGTCGTTCACGTTCGACAATAGCTGTTTTTAAGCCCAACTGCGCAGCTCGAATTGCAGCTACATAGCCCCCTGTACCTCCGCCTAAAATGACAACATCATAGTTTTGAGCCATATAGATTCCCCCTTGTGAGAAAAATGCTAATCATTCATGTAATCTATTAATTTACGATAAAGTTAGAAGAAGTCGACAATGCGACTTCTTTCAACGAATAAGCGGTACTTAACGACCGTTTAAAATATTTTTTTCATTTTTTAAGAATTGGCTACGAGACTTTGATACTCGAGCGATACGTTCTTCTGCTAAACGATTAGCTGCTACATACGTCGGTATACCATCACGTTTAGAAATCGCGAAGATTTTTTCAAGGCTATCGTAAATACCTTCGACACGTTTCATTGCACGTTCACGGTTATATCCATATAATTCATCAGCTACATTTATTACTCCACCAGCGTTAATTACATAATCAGGTGCATAAACTATCTCTAATTCATGTAAATAATCACCATGTCGAGAATCTTGTAATTGGTTATTGGCAGAACCTGCGATCACCTTTGCTTTTAGTTGCGGAATCGTTTCATCATTTAAAATCGCCCCTAATGCACAAGGTGCGAAAATATCAACTTCCTGTGAATAGATTTCCTCCGGTGCTACAGCAGTTGCATCAAAATCATTCACAACGCGATCAATTGCCGCTTGATTAATGTCTGTAACAACAAGTTTTGCACCTTCATTATGTAAATATTCGCAAAGCTTGTAGGCTACATTTCCTAAACCTTGTACAGAAATAGTACGTCCCTCTAATGAGTCAGATCCAAATGCTTCTTTTGCTGCTGCTTTCATCCCAAGATAAACTCCGTAAGCAGTTACTGGTGAAGGATTTCCTGATGAACCAAAAGCAGGGGAAATTCCCGTTACATAATTTGTTTCCTCATGCATTAAATCCATATCTGTCACTGTTGTACCTACATCTTCTGCCGTAATGTAGCGACCATTAAGCCCTTGGATAAAACGTCCTAACGCACGGAACATTTCTTCATTTTTATCTTTAAATGGGTCACCGATAATAACCGTTTTTCCACCGCCAAGGTTTAAACCAGCTGCAGCATTTTTATAAGTCATCCCTCGTGCCAAACGCAATGCATCCTCTATCGCATTTTCTTCTGATGCATATGTCCACATACGTGCCCCACCTAATGCTGGTCCAAGTGTTGTGTCATGGATAGCGATAATCGCTTTTAACCCTGATGCTTCATCTTGGCAAAATACCAATTGTTCATAATCATACTTTTCCATATACTTGAAGATTTCCATGAAAACTCGCCCCTTTGCTTTGGAAAGTGCATCCCCAAACGCCCATTCCAATTCAGTATAATTAGTGTTTCAATTATGCCTCGGCATAACTGCGTCCGGAATCGGCTTTGTGCATAGGCCTGCGATGTTTTTTGTGCGAAAGCGCAGTGCTAACGTAGCGACAGCAACAACACGAGGGCCGACACGATGTCGGTCATTTCGGTAATGCCACAGAACGTGGCGTTTTTACCGATGCAGGTCAGTTTGCCGTTATCGCATGGATGCGATGATTTTAGGCTAACATCCTATATTGAATTCCTTTCCGATTCCGTGACATCCGCCGGAGGCTTTAAATTCTTTTAGCAAATATCTTTTGTACCGAAAGCGTAGCGTCAGGTACAGGTATTAGGACACCTGCTGAAAGAATTTAAAATTGTTTAACAATGGATAATATTGCTCCATTTAATTTTACAATACTGACAATTTCACAATTTAGCAACTATTATTACATTTTCTTGTTTAAGTAAGAATTTTCTAAAGATTCAGTTACAATTATCGCATTTTGTCTTACTTGTTTTTGGATTCATCAGTTCCGTAGTTTTATAACGTTTCTTGACATTCCAATATCCACAGGTACAATTAAACTTAGGAATAAGGAGGGACATGCATGGCTCGTTTTGCTGCATTTATAGTAATGCTTATTCCCGGTCTTATGGCTGCAGGTGGCATTAAATTTATGCGTGATACATTATTCGGTAAGCTCATTTCACCTTTCCCATTTTTATGGCTACAATTTGTCGTTGGCATTATTCTTTTTGTTATAGGCTTTGGCTTTTTCGCAGGTTTTTTACTTCACCGCGATCGAAAAAATGGAAAAGTGGCTCCGCGCTTCCAAAAAAAATAAAAATAGCTATCCTAATAAGTCTAAGGCGGACTTATTGGATAGCTATTTTTATCTTCATTCAAAATCTTCAACTACATTTTTTATCTGTGCGAAAGCGAAGCGACAGCTACAATTTTGCCGAGGCGACAGTGATTAACGTTGTTGTCTCTTAATCACTTTATCTGGAAAATCAGAAATCCAACCAATTATTGAAGGATGAGGATTCGTTAAAAATGTTTCATTCCCATCAATTGCATAAAAACGACATGCTTTATCACTCGCTACACAAGCCTCTAAATATCTTGGTTTATAATACCTTTTATGCATATGAACACTATCAATTGCATTGTAATCACGAAGCAAATCCCATTTTAATTTTTTCGTTGCTATAAGTGCTGTTTCATAGTCTGGCTTATATTGTTTCACAATCTCTAAAAGCTCATAGTGAAACGATGAAAAATGACTGCCAACAGGCAAAGTAAGCCCATGTAGCATTTGAATAAGTGCGCTTTTATTATCAAGGAGTGTTGATTTTAATTCAATATTAAGTGGAAGCTGTTGAGAATTTGCCCATGCTAAAACAACTTCAAACGTCGGAATTTTATACGTTGAAAATAATCGTCTCCACGGCTTCCCAAGTTTAAAGCTTATTAGCTCCTCTTTCGTACATTCGTTCACCAGCTTATTGATGCCTACTAATCTTGATAGCTGTGGATCATGAAACACTACTGGAATGCCCTCTTTCGAAAGCTGGATATCTAATTCAATTCCATCTGCTCCTAGCTCTAATGCCTTTTCAAAAGACTTCAAAGTATTTTCAAGTGCATACGCGGATGCCCCACGATGTGCAAATACAGGAATAAAAGATTCGCTAAGCATTTAGCTCACCAAATTCAATAAGAAATTTACCCTTTTTAATCTTACTTAATAAGGATGATTTTTTGCCAATTTGAATATAGGTACCAGGATGCGCTTCCTTCGTAACAGTAATCTCCTCTTTTCCAGCATGACGCATTTCATCCATTATGAGTTTAACCTCACGATCAATGGTCACTGCATCCGCTTTCAATTTTGTTAAAATTTGTTTTGTACCCTCAAATGTAGCTATTTGCTCCTTAGACATTTGGTTAAGGAGTGGCAGTAAGCTTTTAATTTTTCCTTCGTGCTCAGCGATTTCTGATTGCAGTTTCTTAAGATTCCCCGCCTTCTCTTGCATAATAGAATAGCTTTCCTGTTTATTGACGCTTTCGATGATTAAATCAGTTCGACGCTCTAAACGATTTCCTGAGATGGCCGTAACAATTGTATTTTTGGCCACTGCACGGCCCCCAATAATTTTTCCTTTTCGTTCGTCCACAAAGATAGAATGGGCAGAGAGCTGGGATCCCAATGCATAAGATCCTATATGAATGCTGTCAGCTGCAACTAGATTTGCTTCATTAACATGCTTAACGAAAATATTGCCGCCTGCCTCTACAAGCGTTGAACCTAGACCAAAAATCCCTCCGCGAATATAGACGTCGCCTTCAAGGGATTTAATCAGTTTGGCACCGCTTACACCTTCGGCACCCTCGATGGAAATATCTCCAGTAGCAATAACTGTATAGCCTGATGTAACTGTTCCTTTAATGCTTAAAGAGCCATTAAATTCGAGATTCCCTGTTTCAACGCCAACGTCTCCATGAATTGGCAAATGTCTATTAACTCCGATCATGCCTTTAACATCATCTAATACACCAGCTATTTTCGAACGGATGACAGTTTTCCCATCCTCTTCCACTTCATAAGCTGATTTTTTATCATATCGTATAGGAAAATCACGACCCGGTACTGCAGCCATCATTTCACCTAGTACATTTTCCCCTGGTTTACCTAATGTCGCAGGAATTTTCTCGCCTAACCACGAACCTTCGGATATTTCAGAAATAAAGTTCATGTCATAATAATCAGCTTTGCCATCTTCGCGAATTACTGGCTTTCTCTCTGGTTTAGGTAAGTATGTAATTTGTGCATCTGTTCCTGCTACTGGTTGTGTACCTTGAGCAATTAAAAATGCTTTGCCTGTCTCAATGTTAGAAATATCAAAATCTAATATGCCGTGAGCAATTCCTTCGTTTTTGATAGTTTCCAAAATTTGTTCCGTTAATTTCTCTTTATTCTTTAGAATATAGTCATGTGTTTCATAGATAAATATTGAGGCAGACATTTTATCTCTTGCAACTTCAGCTTCAACATTAGGAAGCCAGCGTCCAATTTCAACAGGGCTTGTGCTTTCGGTTGCTAAGACATTTTTTAATATTGAAAAATTTGATAATTTGAGTCGGGGATGACTTCGTAAAATACTATCAAATTCTTTTAATGGAAAACCGGCACTGAAAGTAAGCATATATACTTTGCCATTTTCTTCGGATATTTCGAATTTATCATTTCGAACTAGAATCAAGCTACCTCCTCCTTCCCTCTAACTGTAAGTATATACAATCTATTTACATTTGTTTAGAGACAATTGTCACTACTCAGAAAGAACATACACATACTTTATAAGTAATATACACATCCATTTTTTTCATTTTCATATGATAATTAGGAGATTTATACTATACGAAAGTAATATTTTATTCAGTCTTCAAAATCTCACTGTCCAAATTGTATAAATTTCACTATTAACAATCAGGAAATTTACTAAATCTTCAACTAACTTAAAAAACAGATAATATATCAGTCATAATTTTCATAATCTTACTTAGGCCTTCAATACTAAATAAACATCCCTCGGAAACCATTTATACATAATCGAATAATAGCTCCTAATCTATCCCTAGAATAGACTCAATGCGCAAATGAGCGCCTAATTGATCGAAATTCAGGAGCTGCTCACGTGTCATATAGTAAACGCTAATGCTTCCATTCATTCCAAGCCGCACTTCAAATAAATTATCTTCTATCTGCGTTATTTCTAACGAGTTTTTCTCGTCAAGCTGTATGTTTACGCTTTTCATCTGTTATCACCCCAAATCAATTATACCTCGGTATAATTGTGTCCGGAATAGGCTTTGGGCCAACCCCATGTTGATCACTCATTCGTGTGTTGTTGTTGTTGCTTTCGCACAGTTAAATTGCCACAGTACGTGGCTTTCTTAGACTGATTTCCTCTATTTCAGCGGGTGTTTGGGCACACGCTGAAAGAAGTTATAAACGATCAACAGCATTGTTGATCGTTTAATTTATTACTTTCCTAATACATGTTCCGCTAATACACTTTGAATTTTATATATGTTAGTTGATTTATTAAAGCTTTTCTGTATTGGTAATTCATTACCTGAAACCCAAATTTTCAACTCTGCATCTAAATCAAATGTCCCTGCCGTTTCAACTGAAAAATGAAGAATACTTTTATATGGAATTGAATGGTATTGTGTCTTCTTTCCAGTCACTCCTTGTTTATCGATTAAGATAAGTCTTTTATCCGTAAAAATAAACGTGTCTCTTATAATTTTGTAAGCATTCTTAATTGTTTCATTAGGTGTTAATAAGCCTTTAACTTCTTCCTTTAACTTTTCTAGATTAACTTCACTTGCATTTCCTATTATCCCATCAAATATCCCCATCTTTACTCCCCCTCCAAATGTCCATCCTTCATTTAGAATATGAGAATATTTTTCCATAAATTCAACCCAACTCCTTAAACGATATTATTTATAACTGCGAATAAGTAGCAACCCCTAATTGACTAAACACTAAAATAGTGTAAAATTACACTAAACGATGTTTAGGTGGATAAATTGATCAAATGGTTTGTTTGTAGCTTAATTTTACTCGAAATAATAGGGGGATATCATTTTTCAAAACAAAGCCTATCACACAGCTCATCAAGGATTTGTGCGTAAAAATGATTATTGTTAATAAAGAAGGGTGACGTAAAATGAAGAAAAAAAAGATATATATTACAATTAGTATCCTAATTGCCGTTATTGTCATTGCTATTCCAACAGGTTTTATTTATGTACTAAGCAATGGTAATCCATATACAAAATACATCGCTAACAAATATGTTCCCAAATATTTAGAAGAGAAGGGATATACAGACGAAAAAATTGAAAAATCACATTATGTTGAGCCAAAGTACTTAATAAATAAAGACTTTTATCACGGACACTTTATGGTTATTTTTAAAGATGAGCCGAATACAGCCTATTATTATGGAATAACTAAAAAAGGAAAACAAGTTCAGCAGTTTTGTGAAAAAGACGTACTTTCAGCGGATGGTGTTACTGACATATTTGAGGATGAGACAAAATATAGTGAGAAAGAATGTAAAAATTCTTTAGATAATAGAGATTTATAATTATTTGTCCAAGTTGAGACCCCCCCTAGAAAGCCTAATTATGTAAGCGGAATTATTGAGTAACTAAGCGTTCTCAGTACATTTCTGTATTGAAAAGCTCTCAAGGTTGGGTCAATTAATGTAACAAAAGCCGAGCTCATCGTTTCATCAATATGTCTTGTGTAGTGACTGTAAGCTTTTGGCATGGCAATAAAAAAAGATAGAGCAGTTCACTCTATCTTTTTAAACACTTTAGGCTATGCACACCTAATCATATTTTGAAAGAATCTTTTTCATACTATCTTTATCATAATTTACATCTTTCAAATTGGAAGCACCAAATACTTCTTCCAAAGCTTTGAATATATCATTATAATCTTCTTCATTATAATTATAATTGCCCATTGTATCACGATGTAATTTAGCAATATCGTAGATAAGTGTTGCAGCATACAAGTTGCCTAATATTTTTCGTTCTTCTTCTGTCGCATCTTTATCAAACTTTTCATAATAGCTATTAAAAGCACTACCGAATTTTTCGTAATCATTTTGATCTAAATCATCATGAATTGTATCTTTCATGAAAAGAGCAAATTGTATTCCATGATTCCATATATCCTCACGCACATTTTCAGGTGCATCGCTTTTATTCCCACAAGCGCAAATAATAATAGTTGTAATAATTAGTATAATGCCTACAAAAATTTTCTTCATAAAAAACTAAACTCCTACTTATTCTGATTAATACTTTTTAAAATTAACATTGAGCAAGCAAATACCATACATACTAATGCTAATACAAAATAACTCGTTGTATATGTACCGTTGATAATGTAGTTATAAGCATCACCGCCAACATAAGCATTGATATTCTCTTTACTACTAAAATAGCTATCTTCATCAGCACTTTCATAAACAAACATCTTATAGAAGCCCATGCCAATTGATATAATAGCTCCTATGAAGCCAAGAACACTATATAATGTATATGGTGCTTTTGATTGCTTATTTAGTTTTTTGTTATCATTCTGCTCATTAAATCTTTCTTCAATCGGCTTGTATTCTGTTTCTTCCATCTTCTAAACTCCTTACAGTAAATTAAGACTATAGTCTATACATTAAATTTTACTATATTTATGTAAATAATGGTACCTTTTTTTACAAACTATAGTACTACTATATAGTCACAACCAAATGTTCAACTGCAACCCACTCCATCTGCAAGATGTATTGACACTGAGAACTAACCTTAGAGCAATCCACGCAACCGAAGTATGCGCCTAATCAATTATCGAATCATCTGAGGGCTGTTTGAGAAGGTGAAAACAGAAAAAGCACAGCAACTTAATGATGTGCCGTACAGATAAAATCCTACGACACCTTAATCTTTGTTTGCCAAACAGTACATAAATACATCGAAGCCTACTGAGTGAGTGTTAGAAACATTATAGAATGTACCTTCCATCTCTATTTTCCTCTAACCACCATCTGCTTTTATGTCCTGTATAACCCTCTTAAATGCCTTTAAAGGGCGCTTCAAGAAGAACATGTTAGGAATTAAAATCGATTGCGGTGAGCAGCTGAAAAATTTTATAACTTTATTCAATTCTGAGAATAGCGAAAGGATTGAGAAATCGATTCTTCTTTTTTATTGTTAATGAGAGATAAAAGAAATCAATAAATATCAAAAAAGCATAAGCTTTTTTTTGAACTGCCCCGTAAAAGTTAGACATCAATCTAACTTTTACTGGGGTTTTTTATGGGGAAAGTAAGTGTTGAACAACGTATTCAAGCGGTTCAACGATACTTAAATGGATATGAAACCATGATTGAAGTTGCGAAAGATATCGGAATGACAGTTCAAGTTGTCAGTGAATGGGCTCGCCGTTATCAAAAAAGTGGTGTAGAGACTTTCTTAAAGTCCTATACACAATATTATTGACTATAAAATGAATTAACGAGAAATGGGTAACAGACGTGATAGAGTTCCATTTATTTGGTGAGAAACGTTATTTATCACCCGTCCTTGATTTATGTAATGGCGAAATCATTGCATACACGGTAATGAATCGTCCGGTGTATAAACTGGTTCATGATATGTTAGAATAAGCATTGGAGCGCCTTCAATCAGGTAATCCAAGTCGTTCTTCATTCGGACCAAGGTTGGCGCTATCAAATGAAAAAGTACAACGAACATTAAAACAATATGGGATTACGCAAAGTATGTCCCGTAAGGGGAATTGTTTGGATAACGCAGTCATTGAAAATTTCTTTGGCTTATTAAACTCTGAACTCCTGTATCTACAAGAATTCGAATCCATGGCACATGTTGAACAGGAACTTAAGGACTATATTCACTATTACAATCACAAACGAATGAAGCAAAATTAAAAGACCTAAGCACGGTGGAGTACCGAACTCAGGTCGTAGAAGTTGCTTAACTAAATATGTCTAACTTTTTTGGGTCAGATCATCTACGCCTATGCTTTTTCAAAAATTAATGTGACATCGATATTCTTTTACAAGCTATTTTTGCCGCTGGAGTTCCAACACCAGCATCAAGTGCTGCATCTACTGAATCTCCCCAAGAACCACTGCTAGCCTTTATTTCGTTCCCAGCCGTAAAGACTCCCTCTTCTACAATTTGAACACAATCATAATAGTCTGGGTTAGGATTACTTTCAAGATACTGTGCAGCTAATTCGTCTGCTTTCTTTTGTATTGAAACTCGAGCTTGTTCAGCCAATGAACTAAAAACACTCTCAGCTTGCCCACCAAAGTGTACTATTCCGTCATTAATGTCTCGACCAGTACGATGTATATCTTCCATTTCAGATGACATATTTAGTCCTCCCAATCCTTAAAATTTGAACATTTTTTTAGTTCACAAATATTTTCTCCAATTGAGATTGTTCTTATCCATCAACAACTATCCTAAATAATCCTCAATTTCCACTAGAGTAATTTAACTCCACAACTACATATTCACTAATATTCCCCAAGTTGTGTATGCCTACCTGTTCAGTCATATATCGATTTCTTTAAACAGCAGTTTTTTGATATTTAATTACCCCTGCATAATTACCTTAAATCAGCATTTAAAATGACCCACAAAACAAATATGTACTAAAATTGTTTAATTATACTCATTGAAAATATTACTTATAATTTCAGAGTGATAAACAAGCTGTTTCTAGAACTTATCACTATTATTACCAAGAAAAATTTTCCATAATTTTATCAATTTCAGCACTGCATTAATCCCAATATATTTTAATGTAATGCTTGGTACTGAATCATTAAATAATATTTCAAGCGTAGCTACATCTTTATTCTTCTTGTAGTAATGGTAAACAAATGTTTATTTCATTTTATGAGCTCCAATATCATCAGGTCCTAGTACATCTGCAACCTTTTGAAGGGTTCTATATGCTTGAGTTGTTGAAATATGGCTGTAACCTTTACGTGTTGCAAACAGATAAACATCATTGTGCAAATTCATTGTATACGGTTCAATAGCTTCTCTTGTTACTTTAGGAAGCATGAATCGCTTTGACTTCACCGTCTTTTGTTCTGTGATAAGTAAATGTATTTGCTTTGTCATTGATCGGCATTTCATATTTGCCACGCTCAGATTTGCTTTACATTCTGAGGTGAATCAATTTCAAATCCATCAAACATCCATTTTGCGTATAGCTTTAATGTTTGTTCATAGAAATTCATTGTTTTTACAGCTAGTCCTTTTACCGAACAATCAAGCATAAAACGATCTATTTCAATGGCGAAATCAATCATAAAAAAACACATCCATGAACAGGAATGTTCCATAAATGAATGTGTTTCATAGTTTAATTCAATTAATTTACATTAGTTATCTGAACTCGTCGGTATAAATTCAATGAATTCTCTCTAAATAAGTCCTGTAATCCCTTGTGGTTCTAACTTAGCTCGCAATCATATCAATCCGAATCTTGTCAGCGATCATGGCAATGAATTCGCTACTTGTCTAAATTGAAGATTGAAATGTTTAATATCAATGTTTTCAAACACTTTATTTAACCAAAGTTTCATATATTTATCGGTCAATACTTGTAAATTTTTTGGTAGTCAAATTTACTTTCTTCTATTATATTGTTAGACGTGTGAAATTGCTAAAAAAAGGAGGGTATTCCCACTCTTTTTAAAGTTTATTTATTAAGTTACTCGTGATTTCCCAACACAAAATGTCATACATTACTTTTCTAAAATGATAAAAATTCCTTTTATAGTTTTAACGTTTGGAACGATTATTTCATGTATCGCCTTATTACCAAATCCTTTAACCTTCCGAGGCATTAATGCTTGTGGAAATAATATGTAACCACTCTCGTACAATCCGAAAATCCGTCCACCTAGGATCTTGATTTGATAATTTTGTCCTTTCTTCATCATATAAAAAACCTTTATAATTTTTAATTGCGAACAAATTCCCTCTAATTAAAGTTCTTAATCCAGAAGTACACAAAATTAAATGCTTATAATTCAACAATCTGTTCATTCAAATGAATTATAATCTCAGGAGCATGTTTGAAATATTTTATTTCTATTTGATGTAAGCCTCTTGTTTTAGTTTTTCTGAGTAAACTGTAAATTCATCTATCCACTCTCTTTGTCCATCAATATTCACTATTATGTAGTAATAATTTCATGATTCCTTTTTCTCATACAACCATAACAATAAACTTGTTTACTCAAATTTTTCATATCACACACCCCTATGTATTGCCCTGTATTACAACCCTATTTTACATTAAATTCGTGTAATTAGTACCATCAAATTAAAAAGACATGAACACATTATGTTGTAGTCCTCATAAAAGTAAAAAAAGACTACAGCAAAATACTGTAGTCCTTCCGCTATCTTACACAGTAGTTTTTTCAATCATATATGCCTATAAAGGGAAGGGATTGAAACGTTGGATATATATAAATATAAATATAAATATTATTATTACTATAAAGAACAGAACGAGAAAGAATGTTACAGTGATTAATAACCCTCAAAAGCTTTCACAACAGTCATATTCCTTTGTCCTCGTTCATAAATATTACTAGAAATCCTTGCCACATTTTTCATATCAACATTTCCATATAATCTTGCTAGATATACGCTGTCAAATGAATCTCTATCAAAATATAAATACCACGAATCAGAATATCCACCATCAACAGGTGTTAATTGACCAGAAAAGAATGTTCCTTCATTTGTATATCCATGATTGTAGTAATCACATAATTAATCATTACCATTCAAATAGAAATCTTCATCTAGATTATTTGATAAGTTAAATCGAACTTCTCAACCCTTTAATCTTAAATCATACTTTTCCATAAATTCTGGACAATGTATTCAGTAGCATATCTTTCAGAAGGAGGAACATCTTGACCTGTCCTATCTTCTTCTACATTTGTATTTTTCGCATCATTTTCCCCACCGTTAGCACAATACACAAGATATGCAGTTCCACCGGCAACTATAAACAATAGTGCCAAAATAGCTATTAAAAATATAGATTTCAACATAAAACTCCCCAAAATACAACATATTACTCAAATTAACCGTATTACACCAACTAGTTTTTTCTAATATTCATTCTATAACAATAGTACTGGTTAGTTACTATTGTTATAGAATTATGTGCGTGTGAAAATTGATATGGTATTAGTAGAAGAAACTCGATTGGGGTATCATTATCTAATCATCAAGCAATGGAAGTAACACATCTTCTGATTGCACCTTTAGTTCTATCAGTCCAACCTTCACAATCTCAGCATTAATCACTTTGTATGATCGCCCATGAATCACTATTGTACTATTCACTTGGAAGCCTTCTCGGTTTTTAGCGTTATCCTGCACATTGATAACAAGTGTCTTAGTAGCCGTTACAATGGAATCCTCATCAACTGTCATTTCCTTATAGCAAATCACAGCAGGTTCGGAACGGTCTACAACTGTTTCCGTTTTGTAGATTGGTCTACCCATAGCGTCAGTTCCTACCTTGATTTTTACTGTAGTAGTTGGCTCAATGATATAGTTGCAAAATTCCACTAAGGCTTTATATTTGAACCCTCTATGAGCTACTATATCACCTGTCACAAGGTAGTAACTACCGTTAATAGTAAAGTAATCGCCACGCTTAAACTCACTTACGGAATGGAAGTGAAATGTACTGTTCGTAGACAGCCTAGTATTTGTCACCAAGCCCTCTAAGGTACTTGGTGTAGCAGTCAACTCATTCTTCATGTAAGGTTGAACAAGTTCTGAGAATGTGTCTGTGAGCGTCTGTGCGTCAAATAATTTCATCTTGCCACCACCTACACATATAGCATGAACACATCTGCGTTACTATTTTCAGTTCTCATGGTTCTTACCTTAAAAGTTAATTGGTCAATACGCTTCATTAGGTTCTCGTGGAACTCACTGACTGTCATATCATCAATTTTAACGGCTTTCATCAGTGTTGGATTGTTAGCTACTGATTCAAGCATACTGAGAGCAGTAGAATAGATTGCCTTCTTGTCTGTCATAGACTGTGGATTGTATTCTAAATAAGCATCAAGACCGTTTTCAGCAAGATACACCATCAACTCATTCTGTTCAAGGTCAATACCTTTTGTTTCCAACTGTAAGCGCTGTAAATTATTCATTTTTAGTAATCACTCCAATTAATTTATTTTGCATAATATTCATCTTTAACTGCCGACAACCTTAGTTAGGTAAACTAAAAGTAGTCACAAACAACTGATACAACAAAATTGTTTAAGTTCGGCAGAAATACTTCTTTTATAAATTTTCTATACATTGTTGATATATCAAGGTTTCCACCAAAACATCAATAGACTATTGAAAATACAACATAAAAAAAGATATTATACATTAATATTTTTGTTGATTTTCCTCATTTGCTAACTGTAATAGACGTTCCTTTACCCCTTTAGGCAATGGCACACCAATCCTAGCTAAGTTTTCAGTGATAGATAAGCCTTCCATTCCGATATAGAAGTATATAGCCATTGTTCTAAAGACAGGAATACCTGACGCTGTAAGGACGTCTAATAGGTTCGCCAAGACTATCACAATCATAATAGTGGCTTTCTTTAAGAATCCGACAAAAGCAATCTTTGAGGATAGACGCTTTTGTACAAGTGACACAATTACACCTGTAACAATATCAATAACCATAAAAACTACTAGGACAGTCAATGATACATGCCACCCACCAATAAGGAAGGATAATGATGTTCCTGTTAAGGCTAGAATAGTGAATAAACTCATTTTCTCCATTGTTCATTCACCTCCAATACAACTGTTGTAACAGGCGTGAAAAATTGGACATAATCATTCCAACCCTCTACACCCGAAAAAACACTAATTTTCGCCAAAATAAAAATGCCTACACATAACGAAAATCTTTATGATTTCTATTAAATATAGACACCTATTTTATTCTGATTTTATCCATCTCTATGATACCTTTTCAGCAAGGTTACTAGAGCCACCAAGATTCTTGTGTTCTATTTGTTCAAATGGTTTCACATCTTGTATGCGATTCATTTCAAGCGTAACATCATTCACATACGGCGACTGCTCAAGGATTGTTTCAGTGCTTAAAGCACCCATTGCATGTTGCTTACTCATATTGTCAATAATCTCAGCGTGGTTAGAAGGTGTGTTGTATTGAAAGTTAAATTCAAGGGTCATAAAATCGTCTTCTAAAATATGAACCCCTTTGTATCTCAACAGCTCACAGACCTTCTCCCAACGCTCATAAAAGCCTTGCTTCAAGTATGTTTCATTTAATCCTGCTTTCGTATCTGCCAATGAGAACAGCAACTTAATACTAACCTCCGATAGATTGCTTACATCAGTTTTGTTCATGGATACAGCAGGCGTTGAACTTACATCTAATAATGCCTGTTGTAACGTCTTGTAGACTAATTCAAAAGACTTTGAATCTAATTGGTTTGATACCATTTTGAAGTCAGAACCATCATCAAGGTTTAAGCCTCCCCCAACAATATCAGTAGGCAATGAGTCTTTGAGTTGCTGACCAACTGCAACAGGGATAGGATTCATAAACTTATACATGCTATCAACATACTTAGATAATACATCTTCCATGTTATCCAATATCCCCATATAATCATCTAACTCTGAGCGACCTTCTGTATCACTAAATTCATTGTCAGTTTTATATAGGACAGGTAAGCCACTTAGATTAGCATACTGAGCAACTAGTTTTAATTCTCCACCTTCATTTGACCATTCTTGGACTAACTTATCGGTATAAATTGTGTAATAAGCAATACCATCAAAGACATAATGCTCAACAAAGGCAATCATTTCCCCATGATGGTTGAAAACAGGTGTTCCATCCTCCGCGTCAATAATTTTTGAATCAATTCTCCCTTTAGCATTAATGAAAAGATATTCAGCTACCTGACCAAACTTGATTAATTTGTTTAGAATAATAACATTCTTATCATCAAAGCGACCTAGCTTATTTACCTTCAAAAATTGCTCAACCATTTTCTCTACTCCAATGATATTGACACTGTTCTTCAACAGGTATTGCGTTTGGAAGTTCAAAATAGTCTTAGCCAACTGGATCACAATCTTGCGTGGCTCAATGAACTGACCATTGTACTTAAATGAATCACGCTGTAGTATCTTGTGCTGACCATCTAAATACTTTTTCTTACTAAACACTTCTTGCAAACGCTCTTGGTTGTCATAAGAGTTTATTTCCTCTAAGAACCAAGTGGGGTTACCCTTGTGCTTTACTTGTAAATATCTATCTAAATTCATCTTCTTTTTCCCTTTCTTATTCAAAATAAACCTTACCCTGAATGAGTATGGCTAAAAACTACTTTCTCTCGTACCAACCTTGCCAATGATATATTGATTCAATACTGTCACAATACTTTTTAAATGCTTCCATTTTGCTATTCTCCTATACATACCACTTATTTATCTTCATGCCTTGAATAGCCAATGCTGTTGAAATAACACTATCATCGTGGTGCAATTCACTATTCCCTCGCTTATTTCCTAAGCGACCATTTGTTTCAACAAACATCTGCATTTGCTGTAAGGTAGTCTTACATTCTATATTGATAAGCCCAAGCTCAAATTGTTCTTTCATATCACTTATCATTATCGCCTTTGTTTTCTCAGAAGTGATAAAGCCTATTTGCAATTTCTTCTTTCCTCGGTCATCGAAGGTTTTCATCTTATACATATTTAGATAGCCACGCTCTTTGCGTAAGCGTTCAATAACAGGTAAACCATATGAATTGCGTTCCACTGTCAAAAAAGCATAATTATAAAAAATCCCCAAGTCATAGATGACCTGAGCAAATTCATAGACTGGAATTTTATTATGGTAGAAACTTATGACTTGATGCCCTTCTGAATCAAATGCAGTAATTGTGGAGTAATCATTACCTGAGCCACTCGCTGTATCGACACCAAAATAATATTTTGTATTGCGTTTTGGAAATTCGAAAAGGTCTAGGCCCTTACCAATATATTTCCGAACGCTCTCAGGTACTTCTGACAACATCTCATTTTTAGGTAACGGCTCAATTGTATAAGAAAGCCTAGTTAAAACCTTATGTTGATCAAATACACTTCTACCTGTAGAAATAAAGGATTCAAAGGGATTTGAGGGGTACTCTTGCATAAACTGCTGTTCGTTTTCCATGTCCTGAACCTTCCATCTTCTCCACATTAATTGCCTTAAAGTTGCACCTGCTCTATAGAGAGCTACTTCATCTTCTTCTAAATTATCAGAAGCAAATCGCTTGCCACCATTGGTTGCTTTATACCAACGCTCTGCTTCATCATAGTCATGGGCAAATTGCTTTTTGTATAGCTTGTGGTAAAAAGGAATGAAATAAGGAACATACTTAGACTTACCTTTGAGGGCTTGCATATACAGGCGGTAGAAATGGTTGCTTGTACCATTGGAGGTTGTTTCAATTGTTAATTTACTCTCAGCCCCTTTTGCAAGGGATTGTTCAACCGAGAGTAGTTGCGTTTCCTGTGACGCATAGAAAGCAAACTCAGATAAATGAACATAGGTATATGTTGAACCACGTCCAATATCTTTGTTCCCTGCTGTAACACTTGATATTCTTGAACCATTAGTGAACAAAAGCTCGCTTCTGTTATCCCTGCGAACCTTTGGGAATATATTAGGGAATTTTTCTCTTGGAACAGTGTCATTCATTTGCTTCAACTTTTCAAAAAGCGCTTTTGCTGAATCACCCTTATAACTAACAATCAAGATGTTTTCGTTAGGCTTAGTTAATGCTCGCCATAATGCCCTAGCAAGCACAAATGTTGAAATACCTGCTTGCCTTGCTTTACCAATCACAACAAAGCGATTCTCTAGCATTAGATTTTCAATTTCTTGCTGTGCTTCATTGATTTCAAAATTAATGACCTGATTTTCGTTGTCTGTAATAAAAATAAAATTCTTAGCAAAAAGTGGGAACTCACTAAGAACTTTTTCAAGTTTATTTGATTTAGTTGCCATGTACTACATCACCAATTCATCATAAGCATTGCTTTCTTGTGGCTCGTAGACCCGAGTAAGCTTAAACTCTTTATTAAATGCTCTGACCTGCTTTTGAAGGTCTAATAAAAGCTTAATAGCCTTTTCATCCCCCTCAATGGCCCTTTCTGCTGTGACTTGATAAATTTGCTCTAAATCATTCGCCATGCGTGATTCAAGATACAAATTAGTCAACATCAAATACTCAGAAGATTTCTCCCACTTCTTCATGTGGTTCAATGTTTTCACATCTAACTTTAGACACAATGCTTCTTCTGAGAGTTCTTCTGTTCGATTAACATATAGGTCAAACTTCCATTTGAAGTATTCCCTTTTCTTGTATGGAACAGCTTCAAGTGCTTTGTAAATATCCATAAATATCAATCCTCTCTTTTAGTGATATTCAGAGTTCATTTCATCCCTGTTTTGGATGTAAAGTCTTGCATTTTCAATGTGTCTATCAACAATTTTAAACTCATTGCCATACTCATCTATTAAATAGTCTTGTTTTTTCAGTTTCTTAATGCGGTTTTCCCCCGCTCTCAAGACTCTTTTCTCAATGTCAGTTAAACCTACTTCTCTTTTTTGTTTTCGCAGGTCTAAAACAGCAACATAATCCTGTTCAATAGGGAATACATCTTCACCATTTTCATCTTTAAATTTGTTGAATCGCTGCTCTGTTTCCTTTAACTGTTCTACAGTCGAATGTTCTAGGTCTGTTTCTTCTTCAACTAATTTTTCAACATACTTTTTCTTAAATGAATGATGTGTAATTTCATCATTTTCAAAAGGCGTTGTTCTGTATTGGTTGGTATTTTGCTTCCCTGTATCGTTGTAATCACCAATATTTTTGTGAATTAGACCTGCCGCAATTGTTTTATTTACTGCTTGGATTGCTGTTGACTCTGAGCAATTTAAAATTATCGCCCAACGTGATTTAGAACAAGTAAATATACCATTTTCACTTTTAGACCATCTATAGGTAGCAAGATATACATACAATTGGCGGATGTCTGTAAGCTCATTGAACACATCAAATTTAAGTTGTGTATGGCTTATATCCTCAAATTCCACTAATTCAACAATAAGAATATCATTAGCATTAAACTCATCTACAAGCTCACCATCAATACTAGTAAATCTAATAACCTTTTTATCTCTCAAAGAAATAAGAGTATCTTTGATTACTTTAACTGCTCGCTTTTTGTTGCTTGCAAGCTCAATTTGTCCTTTGGCATGAAGCAATGAAACCGAAATATAAATATCTTCTCTAAAGTCCCTGCTTATTGACAGCAACGCATAGATAAATAATTCCTGCGGTGTTAGTTGAAACTCATTTCCATCTGAAATAAGTTGATTGTTAATCATTATAAATTCCATCATGTAAAAACTCCTGTGTGATTGTATTTTTGTTATAAAAAGAAGTCACCCTCTCGGTAACGACCTAGTTAATTTTCTTATATTTATCTAACGCTCGCTGTAGTTCATCAGTTTTGTGATAGACCGTATAAATCGCATTGTCCTTAATGCTTCTAGCTTTTATGATGTATGAAATTCCTTCTTCTTTCAAATAGATTGATAGTTTCTTTGTAAAGCAAAAGAAGAAGTCTTTTTCAGTTAAGTTTGTCATGTTATATACCCCTATCTGTCCATTTGAACACTTAGTTTTTCAGAATAAATTCTTTGTATTTCTGTACTTTATTTGCTTCCATAGCTACTTTGTTATTCTCATATTTTGAGAGCAAAGCTATCGAACAACCAATGTGCCTAGCAATATCAGTTAGTCTAATTTGCTTCTGTCTACGCATTAAGAACAACTCTATTTGTGTCATGGTCTTACTTACTTCCTTTCTTCTAGTTAAAAATTTTCATGAAATGAATTGAAAAAGACACTCCCATTTCTGAGAGTGTCTAAGGGATTATTTACCCTGTGTTAATACTGCAACTGCTTTCTTTGAACCAACCTTTAAAGTTGCTTCTGCAATTACTTGACCTTTCACTGAATCACCTGTTTTTGCAAGTGGTTCAAAGTGTGGCTCTCGCAAATATGCTAAATCAACATAAGCATCATTGAAGAACACAACTTTATCAGCAGGAACATGTTTTGATAACACAAATTTTACTGAACCATAATTAGTGTTGATTTCATCTACTAGTAAGCCAAATGATGTTGTCACATGGTTGTATGAGTAGTTATCCTTATATATAGCGTCAATTTTTTCTTTAATATCAGCATTGACAAAGGCATATACTTGACCTTCTGCTAAATCCTGATTCCAAAGATTACGCATAACTTGCTTAATTGCAATTTCATCAATCGGAGCTGTTACAGCATTAGAAGCATCAGCCATTTCAATTAGACCTGATAATTGGCGTTTGAACGGTGTTTTTGAACCATCCGCTCTAAGACCATTGATAAATTTCTTTTCCATGTTAACTTTTAACTCTAGTAATCGGTCAGCTACTTCCCCTGAGAACTGAGTTGATTGCATAGCTTCTGCTGTACCTGATACCTGAACACCCTTCTTGAAAATCTCAAGGATATTACTTAGCTCTGCCCTAGCAGATTCATAGAATACTGTTGTGTCTGCTCCTTCAACTGCTGAAATATCTTCATCATTAGATAGTGAGTTTTCTCGCCAAGTATACACAGTGCTAAGTGCTTTTTCAATATTGCCTTTCGCCATAAGTAATGATGTAAATGGCGTTGCTTGAACCCCAATTACTGCAATCTCATTTGCTAATGAAATGCGTTCTGATTCTGTAAATGATTGTGATGTAAACATTATAAAATTCCTTCTTCCTGTTAATTTGTTTTACTTAAATATTTTTTCGAACTTACTAGCAATCATGCCTTTAGCGTCACCATTTTGCTTATGAGCTGTATAATCATCTTGCTTAGCAACTTCTTTAGGCTTAAAGCCCATATCAAGTTTTACTTCATTTATTAACTCTGCTAGAGCATCAACTTTTTCTATTGGTGTTTTAGTAAGACTAAACTTCTCTACAAATTCCTTTGCAAAGCCAAACCCTCGTTCTTCAAGCTGTAACTGTAATCTTAAATTTTCTAATTCAATTTTTTCTTGTTCCAAACGCTCGGTTTCTTTTTGTAGCTCTTGTTTTTCATGTTCCAACGGATTTACACTTTGTCCCTGTTCAGTTACGTCAACTCCCTCAGTAACCTCAATAGAATTCATTTCAATTGCTTCTGCTGTTTGTAAATTCCCCATTAATAATTCTCCTTCTGATTTGGTATTTTCCATATTTACACAAACTAAAAAAAGCCAATAAGCAACTACTCATGGCTTAATTGTCCATCACTCCATATAAGTCCATAGAACGTCATATAGAGCGTTCTGAGTAAGCCACTCATAAATATCAGGAATGACTCATTGACGCTCACTAGACTTTACAGGTGGTGTTCCAAGCTGTCATTCACTCAATAGATGTTATGAACATGCTCAGTTAAAGATTTGAATAATGGCTAACAAAAAAAGGACTACAATTAGTAGCCCTCAAACAATGGCCCTGATTACGTTCAATAGTTACCATTTTTTTGATTATAATATTAAAATTATGCCAAGGCTCTATTGTAACCTCAACAAATTTAAGAGGAAAATTATCCTCTCACTATGAACAGTTTGTACGCAAAAAGTGTGACTTTTGAATTCAGGTCATCTCCAAGAGTCATACTTGTCTTGCACACGCTTTAATCTTTTTTTGAAGTTGCTTTCTTCCAGCATCATCAATCTAGCAAAGTTGCGTTTGTTGAAATCGATAATTTCCCCATTTTGATTAAATGTAAATACATTTGTCTGCTTGCTATCCAAAGCTCGTTGCAAGTGATCTAGCAACTCATTTGTAAATTCCTTTTGTCTTTCCGACAAATTTAAGAAATCAAACTTAAATATCCTACGAAAATTTGTTTGATTTTTGAGTAACTTCATATCATTTTGATTGATAAAATAACGCTCTCCATCAATGTTAAACTCTCTAGTACCTGTTGCTTTGGCAATCTCACGATAGATTTTTTTGTTAATACCATGATTGATATACTTTACAATCTCTTTGTCAGTTTTCATTGTATCGACCTTTTGGATAATTTCATTTAGCACCTTTTTTAAAGGCTCAACTGTCTCAGCAATCTTCTCTGCTTTTTCTTTTTTGACATATGGCAATACCCGTAATATGTCATTAAAGCACTCATCAAATTCTTCATGCTCTACTTGCTTCAACACTTTATCAGGTATCTTATCAAAATCATCAACGTAATAATACTCGCCAATCTGTGACAAATAGTAATAAATATAGTCCGCAGCTTTCATGTCATCATGCGATCTCTCAATATTTGACAGATACTTTTTGTATACATACTTTGCGTATCGTTGTTGTAGCGAATTGATATAGATTGCTATATAATCCTCTGCAACTTCTGCCTTTGCTTTTCGTTTCGGCTCCATGTAACTGTACATATGCTTTGTCACTAAATGAAAGGACAACTCATATTCAACCTTTGCGCCCATGGTTATCAACTCTGTTGTTAAGTCATATTTGCCTAATTTGTGTTGATCTATTTTTTGTTTAAAATCCATTAAATATGCTCCTTTTATTTTTCATAAATCACAGTTCTCTAGTCTTCATTATATATTGTTTTATTATTTACCAATGCTTTTTCCGAAAATAATTATCGAAATATATTATTACAAAAAATATTAGCAATACTTTTCACGCATAAAAAGACCCCTACAAAAATAGGTGCTTGCACTACTTCCAGGGTACTTATCCTAGTTATTAAATCACTGAAATAACAGCTATATCCGTCTGACTGAATCGTCTTTGCGGTCATGCAGTACATTGTTTGGAAATCTATAACATAGAACACAGTTCTACTAATGTGTTCAAATAATAAATATATCCATGAAAGTAAACTAAGGCGCAAGCCCGTCCATAGTTTTTTCTTTATCACTATTTATTTCTTTAAATAGTTTTTTTCTTTAAACTTGTCAGAATGTGTTCCAACTAAGCGTATATTTTAGACCCACTTATCTAAAAAATGTTCCGAATTGGCACATTTTATATAGGATAGGGTCTAAACACTGTACAAAATTAGCACAATATTTATATAACTGTATTTACATATTTATATTAATATTATTTACGCCCACCCTAACATGAAGCTGAGTGTGTATCAACATCTCGTCGAAAAAGTGCTGCCTTGATCTCAATAAATCTATAAATAGACTTAAAGGAACAAGACCTCATAGTTCCATGAACCTCTTTCCTAGCATCCTTATACTTCTGCCCCCAGTAGTTGCTGTAAGCCGTACGCTTATAAATACTTATCCCTTTATTGGCCAGGAATTCTAACTTTATAGTATATGATATGTTCTTCGTTGCCGTAGCCACTCAAAATTCGCTCCTGATCTTTAACGATGGCATTCAAAGCGAGACAAGGCACGCTTACATAGCGTAATAACGATAATTATTACATCGGCTATCGTACAAACCTGTCAAGTTTTAGTTTGAGCATATGTACTAGGCTTCCACGTTCGACTACGGAAAATAAGCACACTTATTTAGCCTAGACGTTGATTTTTTTCGAATAGGCTGTACAATAGCGTTACATAGGTGTGTATGCTATTGCTTTGCGGTAGTCATATTCAGTTAAAAGTCGTTAGTGTTCGCGCACTAACAGCTTTTTCCTACGCAATTTCTCACTTCGCCACTAGGACAAAAGGAGAACTCACTAAGCCTAATGCCTGTTTATACTCGCTTAGTCGAGTTTTCTAAACACTTTTTTTCTGTTCTTCATCTACATCAATCTTGACTGCTCCAAGCTTTTCACATCATTTAAGACCCTTTTCTGACCACCTTTAGATACAATTAGTGTCAACATTCCCCTGCGCTGTTGCAAATCATTGAACCCTTCAAAATTCTGCGGTACTGAAAAAAATCTTTGTAGTCTATCATTCTTATCTTCTCCTTTTTTTCCTCCTCTTGTTCCGTCCCCTAAAAGTCTAAATTATTTTGTAGACTGAAATTGTTATTTTCTATCTATCTCATTTTCAGTAAAATCTAGACAAGCTTTATTGTCGTTTCCACACTTCTATGACCTAAAATTTTACTCAATCTTACAAATTTCACCTTTCCTTCAATGATGTAATAAGTTATTTCGTATTAAACGTGGATGAACAGATAAACCCACACTTAAACCTTCCCTTCTTATTGATCTTCAAAATATTCACACCTACTATAGCTTGTTGGAAATAAAAATGGCGAATCTGAAATCTGTCTAGTTGCATCAACGTCTTAAATTACCTACCGTTTTATGCCCCAAAATACATAACATTGATGTCCATTCTTGGCATTTTTGACAAGAATAGAATTATTTTTAAATCTATATCCTCGGTCATTAAGGAACAACACTCATTAGCCTTAAGCCCCGTAGAATCCAAGTCCTGTACTCATAATATTTTGTAAGATTGAAAGCACCTAGTATTAATTTAGTTTCCTCAGGGGGAAGCAGTTGTTTCTACTTACGCTTTGGTTTAATCTGTTCTATTGTGTCAATCGGATTAACCGTTATTTCTCGTTCAGCTTTCAAAAAGTAAAATACTTTCATATTCTTTGAACAATTGGCTATGGTAGTATCTGGTTTTTGATAATCTTCCCTACGTTTAGGATAGTTATTGTTTAATACCTTGTCAGAAGAAGAAGCAGTGTCCTTTCCACGCTCTCTCAAGTATTTGATGTATTGTTGAATATAAGATGATTTTACCTTCCCTGCATCCTTAATTATGAAATCTCGCACTGTGTAATTTCTGAATAGCGTTAAAGTCTGTTCATAACTTTTCATGGTTTTTGGAGATATTTTGGAGAAAGATGTATAGCGTCACAACGAAACATACAGCAATCCAACATATAATGGTCAACTTCGATTAAAAACGGACATATAGACATAAAAAATACGCCCCCTCAAACAGTCGGCGTAAACTGTCTAAAAAGGCGTTATAATTTTCGCTAAATAAACGTTATCTAATTTAGATTTACCGGTCATTCTCCGGTAAGCCAATCGCTACAAACCTTGATATACCGTGACTAGCTCGC
>NZ_JBNNUW010000032.1:0-43186 GCF_050280125.1 Lysinibacillus sp. NPDC093692 | reverse complement strand
ATATTTAGTATAACGAGATTTTTTTGTGAAATGAACAAAAAACCCCGAATAGGGTCACTTTTTAAAGTGTCCACTATTCGGGGTTCAGTTCATATCTGGCATCTGTGGCGGACAAAGAACATAAGGATCGTCCTGTACATTTTATAATTGGTTAAATGGGCGTGAGGATCTTCTGCAATCAATAAATAGTAGGCTTAATGTAGGAAATTGGCTGGAATGGTAGAGTGAAGAATAACGGATATATTGTACGGAAATAAGAAAAAGACCACCTTTATGTGGTCTTAATTTAAAGTAACTTATTGAAGTAGTTGTAAAATATTTTCCGATTGTTTATTTGATTGAGCGAGCATTGCTTGGGCAGCTTGTAATAAAATATTATTTTTCGTGAATATTATCATACCTTTAGCCATATCAATATCGCGGATACGTGATTCAGCAGATTGAAGATTTTCAGATGTATTGGTAACTGAATTATAAGCGTGTTCAAGTTTGTTTTGTTGTGCCCCTAGACTAGAACGTACACTGGAAACAATATTGATAGCACCGTCGAAACTACTAATACTACTTTGAGCCAATGAGCTATCCAAAACTGAAACACCATTAATACCTATGGCCCGTGAACGAATATCAGGTATTATTAATTCTGTTGTCTGACCAGAATTGGCTCCTATTTGAAGCTTTAAACCGTTATTTGTAGGATCTGGATCTGTTGGATCTGTTGGATCTGTTGGATCTGTTGGATCTGTTGGATCTGTTGGGTCTGTAGGGTCTGTAGGATCTGTAGGATCTGTATGGTCTGTATGGTCTATAGGTCGATTTTCTCCTGCTGTTAATTGAATAAGCCCTTCAACACAACCAACAGTGGTTCCAGGAGGTAGTGTTCTATGACGCAGATCAATTGTCACACCGTTATATGAAAATATTAAACTAGGATTATCTTTTGTAATAAACTTAGTATACTCATTTCCACCTGGGGGACGAGTCAGAATAGACATACTTTTCAGAACTCCATTAACATACTCAGCAGTTATTACGATGTCTGTAAAATAACCATTCGCAGGGTCATCAATAACCTTCTCGCCTTCATTAAGCTTAATTTTATTTTTCTCATTAGGGTTTTCGAGACTATTGAAATTAATCCAACCATCTTCTACTGTATACGTGCCTCCATTAACAGTTAATGATGAGGTTGGTGAAGGTGGTGAAGGTGGTGAAGGTGGTGAAGTTGACGAAAGTGATGAAGTATTTAGTGAACCATTAAGTAATTTTTTAGTATTAAATTCCGTATTATTACTAATAGATGTAATTTCTTTTTTAATCTCTTCTAATTCCATTTGGATCATTGCTCTATCACTATCTGTATTGGTGTCATTCGATGCTTGCACACTTAACTCTCTTCCGCGTTGAAGAAGTGAATGCACTTCATTTAAAGCCCCTTCAGCTGTTTGTATTAATGAAATACCATCCTGAATATTTTTTCCGGCCATATTTAAACCACGAATTTGCCCACGCATTTTTTCAGAGATTGCCAGTCCAGCTACATCATCTCCTGCATGATTGATTTTATATCCAGAAGATAGTTTCTCTAATACACTATCAGCCTTTTTCTTATGTTGTGTTAATCTGTTGTTTATATTTAGGGATGAAATGTTATGTCTTACTCTCACAAATATCTACTCCTTTCGAAATCTCCTTTTCATCATATTGAAAAAATAACAAAGGGTAGCTACCTGCAAATGAATAATATTTGTTATTTTCTACAGTTATTAACACTAGCAATCCTCTCAAAAAGATACAAATCAACTTTTGCTGGTTTTTGAACATATGTTGATATTCACTTTTCTTGAAATTTCTCGCTAAGTTATGTATGCGCTTCATATTCTACTCATTTTTTAACGGCAAAAGAAAAAGGAATCTGCTTGTTCCTGCACCTTGTAAGGGTACGCAAATTCCTGATATAGCCTACAAAATATGAGCTTACTAGCTCGGGAGCGACAACGACAATGTTTTCTCTGTACAACAATTAAAGGAGGCTACGTTTAAAACGTAACCTCCTTTATATTGTTCAATCTATTGCTTTGGCTGTGGAGCCTTATTTCTTATAGACCTTCTTGAATGTCGCCTTACTAGTTCGGACAGAACGGAAAATAAGCTGTATCAGTACCTCTGCAAATACAAGTCCTATAACGATGGCACCTGTAATTAAAAATGCCTTAAACCCATACTGTAGCCCTTGTATATAATCAGCTTCTACAACATTTCTCATTGCATTGTAAGCCATGCCTCCCGGAACTAGTGGGATAATCCCACCAACAATAAAAATAATCATCGGCATTTTGAAGCGTCGTGCATACAAATGGGCAACGATTGCAATGACGAAAGAGCTAAAGAACGAGGCATATACGATATCCATGCCATGCTCTGTTAGGATGAAGTAAATCATCCAGCCTACTACCCCAACAAAACCACAATAAATGAGGTTTTTTCTCGGTACATTAAAAATAACTCCGATACCCGCCGTCGCAAAAAAGCTAAGAATCAACTGTATGAAATAGTCCAAGTCGCATTCCTCCTAAAACGATAGAGTGACGGCAATAGCTGCACCGATTGCAAAAGCTGTTAAAAAGGCCTCTACGCCCTTCGCCATCCCTGAAATAAAATGACCTGCTATTAAATCCCGAACTGCATTCGTAATCAAAATACCTGGTACTAGTGGCATAACAGAACTAATAACAATTTTATCTATTTCCGTACCATGGCCATACTTCACTGAAAAGACAGCAATCGTTCCTACTACTAATGAAGCTGTAAATTCTGAGAAAAATTTCACTTTTGTTAAGTCATTTATCAATAAAAGCACTAGGAAGCCTAACCCCCCTGCCAAACAAGCAAAAAGGAAATCAGACCACCCTCCCTTAAACATTATAAGGAAACAACCACTCGCAAGAGCCGCTGATATGACTTGAATATATGTGGGTAAAAAATAATTTGTTTTTTGTATCGACTTTAGCTCGTCATAAGCGTCTTCTAATGTTATCATGTGAGATGTGAGTCTCCGAGATACTGAATTTACCAAGGCTATTTTTTGTAAATCTGTTACCCTGTTGGAAATTGATGAAATTCTCGTTGGCTGTGTCTTGCCTAATGAAAAGATGATCCCTGTGGGTGTGGCATAACATTGCGCATCTAGCATATTTTGAGAATGTGCCATACGTAGCATTGTATCCTCCACACGGTATGTTTCTGCACCACTTTCAATCATAATTCGCCCCGCAAGCAATAAGCAGTCAATCGTAAGTTCATTATCCACTTCATGTAAAACCATTACAGTTAACTACCTCCTTTAAAAGGTTCCTTGCCAATAGTATCGAACTGCAAATAAAAACTCAACTAAAATTTCAACTTTTAACACAAAAGTATTTTAGCTTTCATATGATGAAAATGATAAGCTAATGAGTCATTTATTCATGAGGATTGTTTCCCACAAATTAATAGCAAAACTTCGTAGATTCGTATAACTTTTTCAATGACTAACACGTCTGATTGTATAGAAAAATAAATACGGAAAGGAGCGTCTCCCTCAAAATGCCGGAACGCAGAAAAAAACGCGGGCCAATGATTGATTTCCTATTAATCGGCCTCATCATTTCATTAACAACTATTATTTTAGTCATTATCCTATCAAAGGATGACTTTAAGTTTCAAAAAATCAGTGCCTCAAAAGAGACAGATACAAATTCAATAACGAGTAACCTATCCACTGAAAGCTCTGCGTTTCCAGGTATACGTATTGTAACCGATGTTTCTAATGATAAGCGAACACCTTTTGCTATTCACTATCCAGAAACAGATAATAAAGCTTTTAATGATGCTGTACTAAAGTACATAACGGATTCAAAAGAAAACTATCTGTCATCTATGAAAAAAAATAAAGATAAAGAGGCAATGGGTGAGCTGAATATTAGTTTGGAAACTTTCCCATACCAGAAGCACTACTATTCCTTTGTGCTAACAAAAACGTTGTATACAGGTGGAGCCAATCCTGATATTTCAACAAAAACATTCTTTATCAATCATGAAACTGGTAAATTAATTTCCATTGAAACATTGTTAAATAACGATGAAAACAACTTATCGGCATTAGCTACTTATGTACGTAAGGACTTACAACAAAATCCTAAGTTAAAGGAAGACCTTTTCAAGGATGATGTCATCAAGTCAACTGAACCGAAGTGGTCTAACTTCCATCGCTTTGCTATCGTTGATAGTTCGTTACAATTCTATTTTGATGAGTATGAGATTGCTAGCGGAGTAGCTGGTCCACAAACTGTGAAGCTTCCCCTTTCACTTATCAATCCATTGTTAGCTTCTGAATTCCAGATTGCTATGGAAAAACCGACGAAGCCAGTTAACGTAGGTGATCCAAACCAAAAACGCATTGCCTTAACTTTTGATGATGGTCCACATCCAAAAGTTACCGAACAGATTTTAAATACGCTCGATAAATATAACGCAAAAGCTACCTTCTTTATGCTTGGTAGTCGAGTACAATATTACCCTGACATCGCAAGAGATGTACTTGCAAGAGGACATGAAATCGGTAATCATTCATGGGACCATCCTGTATTAACAAAACTGCCACTGGAGCAGGCAGTGAATCAATACACATCTACATTTGCGGAGATTGAAAAAGCCATTAATCACAAGCCAACTGTATTTAGACCACCGTATGGCGCAACAAATGATACGATTAATGCCCAAATTCCAATTCCTGTTGTTTTATGGTCAATCGATACATTAGACTGGAAGCATCGCAATGCGCAACAGCTCCTACCTAATGTTAAAAATAATATACACAATAACGCCATTGTCTTAATGCATGATATTCATCAATCGACTGCCGACGGTCTTGATGCTGTACTTGCTTATTTACAAGGGCAAGGCTATGAATTCGTGACAGTATCAGAAATTCTTCCATATCGTCAAAAATAATTAAAGAAAAAGTCCAATGAACTCAAGGTTTATTGGACTTTTTTGTGTTAATTTATTTCAATGAGTTAAAGTGTCACGCACAGTCTTGTGTGTGACACCTTTTTGCCCTTCTGAAGGCGGATGTCGATAAAATTCAGAAGTTGGGCGATAATCCCCGAAAATGTCCCGATCAAACTAAAATCAACCCCTCGCTTTGCAAAAGAGCCTAACTTTATTTAATACACCGACGTGTTTTTCAACAACATGAAAAGTCCAATAAACTCACCTTAAGTTCATTGGACTCTTTTCGTTATTTAATTGTTAATGTATCAAGTGGTTTGAAGTCTTTTAGTTGATAACTCTTTACTTCGTTGCGAGCTACTGTGTAAAGCGCGTCATCTATATAGACTACTCGCTGTACAAGCTGCTCCCAGTTTTCATACTGATCGCCCTTACTTTTATTAATGATATTTCCTTTTAGAACGATGCCTTTCTCTGCAGTGATTTCATAGATTTGTGCGCCTTGACCTTTGTAGACAATTTCATCGCCCTTTCCTGCATCATATAGGATAACTGGGAAACCAAAGTAATTGTATTCCTTGTTGCGGAATAACGCTTTAGGATTGTATTGAACATCGGAGTACGAGCCTTTACCACCGATTTTTACGGTTGACTGTTCCTTTGGATGTTTGAAATCTGACACATCAAATAGTGACATTTTCATGTTTGTTGTCACCGTAAAATTACGCTTCGTATAGGCATCATAGCGTTGCTCCGTATCATAGCCGATGCCGATTAAATGTGTATCGTCTAATGGATGTAAATAGTTACTAAAGCCTGGAATCTTTAGCTCCCCTAGCACAGTTGGCTTTTTCGGGTTTGCTACATCAATCACAAACAGTGGATCCACTTGCTTGAATGTTACTACATATGCTTTTTCGCCCATAAAGCGTGCAGAATACACTTTTTCACCAGGAGCTAAATCTTTTACAGCACCGAGCTGCTGCAATTTATTATCTAAAATAAATAGGTGATTTTTTGATATTTGTTGTTCATCCCATGCATTTCCTTCCGTTGTAACGATGCGGAAATTACCTTTATATTCATCCATTGAGTATTGATTTAACACAGATCCTTTTACTTCCGTAGTACCTACAAAATTCATGTCAGTTCCATCAACATTCCATTTAAAAACTTGTGTATTCGTTGTTCTTGGCATCCAGATTCTATCCATCATGATGCCAGCAGCAGGCACTATATTTCCGTCATAAATAGGTGTTGTTAAATAAAGTGCATTCTCCGACATATAAAGTCCACTACTGCCACCTAAGTATCCTTTCGTATTCGCCGTTTTCTGAGCACCATTTTTTAAGTCCACCGCTGTCATTAAGCTATATGTTCCATCCATTGTATTTGGTAAAATAGAAATTTTCTCTAGAGGTAAACTTTTATATTCTTTTCCTTCTACACTATCATATGTTTTCGGTTTTAAGTCTGGCGCTTTTTTCTCTCTAAGCATCCAATAATTCGGATGCATATTACCGATTAAATATAATGTGTCATTTGTAATTCGAATATCTTGTAAATACCCCTCTTGCCCCACTTCACGTATTAGCTTTGGATTTTTTGGATTTGAAATATCATATAAAGAAGCTTTCGTCATGCTCGTGCCCATTTTTTCTAAATATTCATCGCTAATTGCTATTAATAAATGGTCGTATACTGCTAGCTTCGAAATATATTGGGTTTCCTTCATCTTGATCGTTGTTGCTAGCTTTAAATTTTTCGGATCTTTAGCATCCACTACAGTAATGTTCTGATCTTTTACAGCGTAAATATAGCCATCTTTGACAACGACTATATCACCCTCCTCCACGCCTTCGACTTGATTATTCGTCGTTGAGGAGTCCTTTGCACTTGCTTTGTCCTCGCGACTCGCCATTTCTGTGTTTGCTTCTTCACGCACCTCTCTTTGTGCATTAGTTATAAGTGTTTCAAAATATTGTTGTAACTCTTTTTCTGATTTGACGGCTTCCAGCTTTTCAATGATGGTGAATGCTATTTCTTGCGATGTTGTTTTCGGACCACCTAGTACAAACGCTTCTTTCTTCACATGTAATTTATAGCTACCAGGTACCAAATCTCTAATGAGAACTGTCTTGTTATCATCTGTTAATGCGACAGTGGCTGTTACCTTTTGATTTTTGCTATTTGTTACGTAAACATTGTCTTCCGTTATTTTGCTTGCCTTTAGTGCCTTCGTAAAGGATACTTGCCAGCTATGAGTTGTCTTACTCTCATTTGTAGTCTGTGCCTCCACTTTCGGGGTCGACATGAGCGTAAAAATTCCTGGCAAAATAGCTAGTACGATGATGATTAGCAATGCTAGCCACTTATTTTTCATTATTTTTCCTACCTTTCATAAAGTTGTTTATTATTTAGACTACTTAAGAGCAAAAGAGTTACATTATTCCGAAATTTTCCTCAGTAAAAAAACGAGAGGACGTGAATCCCTCTCGTTTTCAAATTAGCTTCTACTATTGTACTGTTACTGAATACGCACCATTTTCATTATCAAATTTGTAAATGTATAAATAATATTTGCCTGGTTTCGCATTATATTTACCTTTTATATTATTTCCATCTTCCTGTCCATATGCTACGTAATTTCGCATATCAGACTCATGACAAAGCACCCATGTCATGCCAATTTGATTTTCATTCAGGACAGAAATATCGATTTCTTTTGGAGACGTAACATCGAATGTGTATACATCCGTATGATCATCATCCATCAAGCTACCTTTTAAGGGCTTATTAAATGGAATCATATTCGCTTCTTCTGGACGATTATTTGGTTCTAGCTCTGTTTGTGCACTATTTTGTACATTTACTGTATATGTCCCGTTTTCATTATCAACTTTATAAATATATAGATGATACTTCCCTGGTTCCGCATGAAGTTTACCTTTTATACTATTTCCATCTTCCTGTCCATATGCTACATAATTTTGCTTATCAGACTCATGATAAAGCACCCATGTCATGCCAATTTGATTTTCATTTAAAACAGAAATATCGATTTCTTCTGCAGATGTAACATCGAATGTGTATACATCCGTATCATCATCACCAACCAAATCACCTTTTAGGGGCGTATTAAATGGAATGGTCTTCGCTTCTTCTGAATGAGGTTTCTCTGTTTGTACGCCTTTTCGTACAGATACAATTGTACGATCTTTACTTTCTATTCCCTTATCATTTTTCACTGTTAATGTCACATTATATGTGCCTTCTTTTTCGTATACATGAGTAGGGTTTGCCTCATCACTTGTTTTGCCATCGCCAAAATTCCAAAGGTAAGAAACGATTTTACCATCCTTATCTTTTGAACCATCGCTCTTGAACTGAATTTCTTCATTTTCGACTCCAGCATATGGACCATTGATATTTGCAATAGGCGCTTGATGATCTCCTTCATCCGTCGCAACGCCGTGGAAAACAATATCATATTCAAATTGGTTTGCTGCATTCACACGGTAGTTGACGAAATACGCAGTCACTGTTTTATAGCCGCTCCACTCTTTTTGCGACAGCTGCTCCAGCACTTGGTTCACTTGCTTACTCATCGTTTTCCAATCGTTAGATTCACCTTGTGTTTCACTACCTACATACGTACCTTCGAGTGTAAATGTATTAAAGAATTGAGACTTATGTTTTGTCATTTTTACATCTTTTACGTTAGCAACTTCGGCAATTTCTTGCTCCACTTCAGTTAACGCTTTTGGTGTATGTTCCACTAAATAATCTTCTGCTACTTGTGGCACCTCGTATTTTTCTTGATTATCAATCAATTGCTGCATATACGCTTGGTATTCCGTATTCAGTTGTGAATCTTTACTTAAAGAATCACGATACGCATCATAATTTGTCACATCGTTCGCACGAATTAAATCTTGAATTCTATCAAATGTCTCAAATTGATGAGTATACATATAGGACTGCAGCGCAAACGAATAGTTATAAAAATCCCATGATCCATATTTTGCAAACAATGTCTGTTTAGCTGTATAACGTTGTGATGGGTCATCTGATAATCCACTAATAATACTGTTACGTGGAACAACATCATTTGTACGCGTTGATCCTGCAAAGAATTCTGCATTTCCTTCTTGGAACCAAGTTAGTCGTTCATTTTGATACATATCACCTGTCCCGAATAAACCAGGAACCTCGTATCTTCCTTGTAAATAATGTGTGAATTCATGACGGAACAACTCTTCTAAACTATAAATACTTTGCTCCGGCGTACGTTCATATGTAAAGAACGTACCCTTCTCTTCAATATAAATACCACCATTATTTGTTTCATAGCCGTACAATTGACGGTTTAAGCGATATTGATCTGGAGAGTCATAAATGACAACTGTTAATACATCATCAGCATTGCCTGGCTCTAATGCTTTATCATTCCCAATGACACGGTGATATTGTGCTTTTACTTCTTTTGCAGCCCAGTATAATCTTTGAATTTTGTCATCTGTTACATTAGCTCCCGTCTTAAAGACAATCGAGCCGTTATCAAATGTATATGTTTTCGGTAAATACTGCTTCTTGCCCTCTTCACGCATTTTCTCTAAATCTACTTCATTTCCACTAGAGTCTTTTCCACCATAATTTGTAGTAAGTTGCTCTACTGCTACAAAATAAGCTTCACTTAAATATGGATACATATGCATTGCTTGTGTAACAACTTCTAAACCTATATCCGGATTACTATGGAATATCCCTAAACGCCCTGCATAATAAATACCATTATTAATTAACCAACTATTGTTATCTGTCACCTTATGTAAAAGCGCAATGTTATTCACTTCATTGATGAAACTATCAATCTTGCCATACCACATCGTCGTATTCGCTTCTTTACCTGTCTGATGCAAGTACGACTGTAAATCATAATCAATTCCATGTATTAAATCATAGATTGCTTGCCCTTTTAAAGAATCGCTTTCATATGTAGAGATATTTTCCTTATACTGTTTTAAAATCTTCGTAGCATACTGAACTGTTTCTGCATCACTAGAGGCATTACCGATTAATTTCCCATAAGCAGATACCACTTTATCTTGCTCATCTGTACCAAGTTTAAAGTTCGGATTTTTAGCCATCTCCTTTAATGCTGGTAAACACTGATCTTGGAAACTTCTCTCGTTTAAATAACCTAGTTCCTTATTATAAAATCCTAAATAAAAAGCAGAACGTAATACCTCAACAAATGTTTCAATACCTTTTGAATCATCTTTCGTAAAAGAACGTCCTCTTTTCCCCAATTCGTCGATGATTACCTGCATGCGCTCTTTATTTTGATAAAAAGCTTTTGTTTCCTCATTGAATTGGAATAGGTCTGTAATTTGATACCAACGAATATTTCCTAGCGTATCAATTAACTCACTATCGCTCATTTTATTAAGCTCTGCCGTCGAGTACTGTTCCTGCAATTGCTTCGTTTCAGCAAGCTTTATAGTTGGAGCTGGGTGTTCCGAAAAATCGCCAATTTCCAAACGTTTTTCAAATGACAATGTTTCATCAGCCGTTGTAGAATGTGTAACTTCATCATTCGAAGTCACTATGCCGGCAGGCTTCATTTGTAATACATTATAAGGCGTTTTTTCTGCTGCTGATGCTTCTGCTTGTAACGCTCCGAACGACAGTGCCATTGTACTTACTCCAAGTAACACTTGATTGAGTTTTAATTTTTTCTTCATAAAAAATCCTCCTATGGTACTACATCTATAATTCGGTAATACGTTGATTATTTAGAACTATATCACCTTTTTAAAAATACCATATTATGTGAGCAAAGCAACATTAAATGTTATATTATAACAATATTTTCTAGTATAATTTGAACGTTAAGACACAATTGAAGCATAAAAATAGGTACAATTGTAACTAAATGGAATATCTTGTTTGAACATAAAAAAAGAACCCTAAATTCGGATTCTTTTTTTAAAACGCTTACTCTTCAAATGGCCATTTCGGTAGCATTTTTGCTAATGGCTTATCTTGGCGGGTTCCTAATACATAGTCCGCCTGCATAATTGTATGAATCTCCCGCGTGCCTTCATAAATAACGGGTGCTTTCGAATTACGCAAATAACGGGCAACTGGATATTCATCCGAATAACCATATGCTCCATAAATTTGCACTGCATCATCTGCAGCTTTATTGGCAAAATCACAAGCCTGCCACTTTGCTAATGATGTCTCTCGCGTATTACGTACACCTTTGTTTTTTAATTCTCCAACACGATAGACAAGCAAGCGGCTCATTTGATAGCCAGCTTCCATTTTGGCAATCATTTGCCCTACTAGCTGGTGCTCACCAATAGGCTTTCCAAATGTTTCGCGTTCATGACAGTATTTCACACTCGCCTCGAGACACGCTTGAATGAGACCAACAGCGCCAGCAGCTACGGTAAAACGACCATTATCTAACGCGGACATTGCAATTTTAAAGCCTTCTCCTTCTTCTCCTAGACGATTCTCTACAGGTATACGTAGATTGTCAAAAAAGAGCTCACCCGTGTTACCAGCACGAATACCGTATTTACCTTTAATCGCCTTCGACGTAAAGCCCGCCATAGAACGCTCTACGATAAATGCACTAATGCCATGATGCTTCTTCGATTTATCCGTATAAGCAAAAACGATAAAATGGTCAGCTATATCACATAAGGAAATCCATGTTTTCTGCCCATTTAATACGTAAAAGTCTCCATCTCTTATAGCGGTCGTAGACATAGCAGCTACATCTGATCCCGCTCCAGGCTCTGTTAAACCGAACGCTCCAATCCGAACACCTTTCGCCTGCGGAACAAGATATCGCTGTTTTTGAACCTCTGTTCCCCATTGCATTAAGGTCATACTATTCAGGCCTGTATGAACGGAAACAGCTGTACGAAATGCTGTATCTCCACGTTCAAGCTCTTCACAAACAATGGCGAGTGCATTGTAATCCATACCACTGCCACCGTATTGTTCTGGGACACAAACGCCCATTAAGCCAAGCTCAGCTAGTCTTGACCAAATCTTCGGATCGAAGCAACCTTCAGCATCCCACTTCGCAATATGTGGAAGTATTTCATCATCCACAAACTTCCGTACTGTTTTACGTAACATTTCCTGCTCAGTGGTAAATTCGAAATTCATGACCGAGCACCTACCATTTCACGATCATTGCAGACGTATGAGACGTTTCCTTAATAACTACACCACGTTTAGCCATTTCTTCAATATAAATGTCGCCCGGAACAATTGATTCAGGTGCAAATACACCGCGCTCTGTAATTTTATTTTCTCCAATCATTTGAGCAACGACAGAGATTGTATTGGCTGTTGAGCGAGCCATAGCTGTTTCATTAATCGACATATCTTTAGTTACAACCATTTCGTACTCATACGTCACTTGTTGCTGTGCCTTTTCACCCGCTACAATAACACGCAATAGCACAGCATCTGGTTTTGAACCAAGCTCAAGTTTCTTTTTAAGTGCCTCACGAACAACTGGACGTACAGAAACCTCCTGATTTTCTACCTCTACCTTATTACTAGCATCGAGGAATCCTAAATCAGCTAGTAGCTTAAATTTCTCTGCATGTCCTTTATAACGAATTGTTTTATATTCTAATGTTTGGACATTTGGGAATGTCTTATCCAACGTCGATATACCGCCAGATGTATAAAATGCCTCAAGCACACCAAAATCTTTGAAATAAATAGGTTCAACGCCTGATAATGACGGAACTTCTTGAAGTTTACCTTTTAGAATCACTTTTGATGGCTCTGTATAATGATCAAAGACACCATCTAAAGAAAATACGCGTGTATAGTGAAGAGGTGGCTTCGGCTCTGTAGGAATACCGCCTACAAATAGTTTAATAGATTCTACCTCATCTAATTTCGAAGCACCGTAGCCCGCTAAAATGTTGACCATACCCGGAGCAACACCCAAATCCGGAATAATAGTTACACCTTTTGCTTTTGCCTCTTCGTCGAGATTTAATATTTTTTCTGTGACACCGCCAATATGACCACCTAAATCCACAGAATGAACACCCGCCGCGATAGCTGCTCTTGCTACACGCTCATTAAAGGCATAAAATAATGCATTAACGACTACATCACCTTTTGAAATAACCTCCATTAACGAGTCATCGCGCTCTGCATGAAGCTCTACAACCTCAATTTTATCTGTATTTAACGAATCTACAAAGTCCTGTGCTATTTTCACGTCAATATCCCCTAAAAATACACACTCCACTTTGCTATTTTTTATTAAATCACGAGCTACCTCTTTACCCATTAAACCTGCACCTAATACAACAACTTTCATCAAGAACATCCCCTTTCATTGATCTGTTATTCTGTATCGATTTGTGCTCTTTGTAATTTCCCGCTATAGTCTACATAAATACTTTTCCACTCTGTATAGACATCCAAGGCAGCTACACCCGAGTCGCGGTGACCATTCCCCGTACCCTTTGTCCCACCAAATGGCAAATGAATTTCAGCACCTGTTGTGCCAGCATTCACATAAACAATACCTGTATCTAAATCTCGTTGTGCGCGGAAAATCGTATTCACATCTTGTGAAAAAATTGAACTGGATAAGCCAAATTTTACGCCATTGTTTACTTCGATTGCTTCATCTAAACTTGCTACTTCAATAAGAGAAACGACCGGGCCAAAGATTTCTTCCTGTGCAATAATCATGTCAGGTTTCACATTGGTAAATAGTGTAGGCTCATAATAAAACCCTTTGTCATAAGGAGGCTCAGCTAAAATTCTACCTCCAGCTAACAACGTCGCCCCTTCCTGTTTGCCTATTTGCACATAGTGATTAATCTTTTCCAATGCAGCTTTGTTAATGACAGGTCCGATTTTCACACTTTCATCTAGACCGTCACCAATTGTTAGCTTATGCATTTCGTCTAATAGGCGTTTTTCTAGTTCCTCTCTTACATCTTTATGCACGATCACGCGACTACATGCTGTACATCTTTGACCAGCAGTTCCAAATGCACTCCATAGGATTCCTTCAGTCGCAAGCTGTAAATCGGCATCATCCATCACGATGACTGCATTTTTCCCGCCCATCTCTAATGAAATTTTCTTCAGGTGTTTACCACCCAACTCCGCTACTTTACTCCCTGTTGTTGTAGAGCCAGTAAATGAAATGACCTTAACGTCTGGATGTTCAATTAATGCTGTTCCAACTGTTGGCCCTGTACCGAAGACGATGTTTGCTACTCCATCAGGTAAGCCAACCTCTTCAAAAATTTTACCCATTTCATACGCCATCATCGGTGTTTCATTCGACGGCTTCCAAATGAACGTATTGCCAGCAACAATTGCCGGGAACGACTTCCAAGTGGCAATCGCTACAGGGAAATTCCACGGAGTTATTAAAGCTACAACGCCAATAGGTGCCCGTACACTCATGGCAAATTTATTGGCTAGCTCAGACGGTGTTGTCTCCCCAAATAACCTTCGCCCTTCACCAGCCATATAATAGGCCATATCGATCCCTTCCTGTACTTCACCTCTAGCTTCTTCAATAACCTTTCCCATCTCTTTTGTTAAAACGGTCGCTAAATGTTCCTTCTTCTCTTTCATTTTTTGACCGATGGCATATAAATAGTCAGCACGTTTAGGCGCAGGTACTAATGCCCAGCTTTTTTGTGCCTGTTTTGCAACCGCTACCGCTTCATCTACCTCACTTGCCGTAGAACGCGGAATCGTAGCTAGCTGCTCCCCATTTGCAGGATTGGTCACTACTATACTTTGTAAATGGGAAGTTGTTGCCCATTTACCACCGATATAGTTTTTCATTTCCACTACAAACACCCCCTGAAGTATCTATGTTGCCTCTATATCATCGTTACCAGTCGCATTGCTTTTAGATAGCTGTCATCTATTAATCTCTATGCAGAATCAAATATGTCAAAATTCCGAATTTTTAATATATAACAATCTATCAAGCATGCTTTTGATAAAATAATATTGGTGACAATCACCAGAGATTTTATTTCCTTTTAGCTAAGTTACAGATGAAAATCTTATGTGATCACTGAAAAAACAATCACAAATTTTCAGCTAAACGAAAATAAAAAATACTCATACTAGTTTTTTATATTCGACATTTTCTAGCTTATTCCTTTTTTTTCTTAAATAATTAATTATTCATTGAAACTTACATAACATATAATCGTATATAATACTAAATTGAATTTTGGAGGAATCCCATTATGAATAATCACGAAATTGACTACAAATTACATGGCGACGATATGCAATATGTGCAAGTTGAGCTTGACCCGCAAGAAACAGTAGTAGCTGAAGCTGGTGCTTTAATGATGATGGATGATGCTATCCATATGGAAACAATCTTTGGCGATGGTTCAAAAGGAAGCCAAGATAGTGGTCTTATGGGTAAATTATTTGGAGCTGGAAAACGCCTAATTACTGGTGAAAGTTTATTTATGACGACATTTACGAACGTTGGTTCAGGTAAACGTCACGTCTATTTTGCTTCTCCTTACCCAGGTAAGATTATTCCAATGGATTTAAGTCAATTAAACGGGAAAATTATTTGTCAAAAAGATGCTTTTTTAGCTGCTGCAAAAGGAGTTTCAGTAGGCGTTGAATTCCAAAAGAAAATCGGCGTTGGCTTCTTCGGTGGTGAAGGCTTCATTATGCAAAAACTTGAAGGAGACGGCATGGCATTTGTTCATGCAGGCGGCGCTATTCATGAAAAGGTGTTACAGCATGGCGAAGTATTGCGTGTTGATACAGGCTGTTTAGTAGCCATGACATCTGATGTACAATACGATATCGAGATGGTTGGAGGCGTAAAAACTGCATTGTTCGGTGGTGAAGGTATCTTCTTCGCTACTTTAAAGGGGCCAGGTAAAGTATGGATTCAATCCTTACCATTTAGCCGATTAGCAAGCCGCGTCTTCGCTGCTGCACCAATTTCCCAAGGCGGTGGCGGTCAATCTAAAGGCGAAGGTGGCATCGGCGGTTTATTTGATATGTTTAATAAATAATAGACGCTATTTAAGAAACCAATCAGCATTCGCGTATAATTTTTATGCAGTGAAGGCTATGGCTACTCACCTTAAATTGAAGTGGTTGATTGGAGTGGAGACTGAGCGACTCCTCGGTGATTAGCAATAGAGGAACGGAAATCACCCCCTCGTTTTGCAAAGAGCCATACTTAATCAACAAGAAAGGAGCACATCTCCTCTGTAAAATTAAAGACAAGTGAATGTATTATAAAACAGTAATATCAAGAGGTTGTCTTTAATGTCACACATTATATTAAATAATTAGTACATCACTTATATATAGTGGTGTGCTTTTTTGTTTGTTAGACCTCTAAATGAACTTATTCACTACCACAACTAACCTGCGTAAGGAAATATTCACAGTAATTAAACGTTGCGATAAAATAGAACGCACGTTCCTAAAACTTGCATTCTGTTTGGAGGCAATAACTTGAAAGAATATAAAGTAAAAGAAGTGGCGGACTTATTAGGTAAACACGAAGAAACTATTAAACGTTGGATACGGTCAGGTAAATTCCCTAACGCTTATAGAAATAGTGATAAAGAAGGTTGGAGAGTTATTGAATCTGATTTATTGAAACTTAATAAAGTGTTCCAGTTAGTGAGGTTGAACAGATAGATACTATAAAACCAGAAGTCGATGAAACAGAGTTAGTGAAATTGGCGTATCAAGCAGTTACTCTCACTTTCCCTACTGATGAAATGTTATCAACCCTGTCTGTCGTGGGGATAAAACGGACCTTGGAAATATTATTGATAATGCAGCAGGCACCATCGAAAGTGAAGGATCCTGGTGGGTTCATCAAAAAAGCAATACGTGAAAATTCAAGTCCGATTTCAACTCCTATCGAAGACATCAGGCAAACGAGAGTATGACCTATCACGAAAATGTTTAAAAACCCCGTTATAAATAACAACTGAGAACCTTCTATCCCTGTTAATAACGGGCTGAAAGCAGTTTAAAATCCATAAAGTAAGGTGGTTAAATATGTGTGATGAATATTATTACCAATATTGCCCAAAAGGAAAAGAAAGCCGTTATGAATTATTGGTTTTTAATAAAAACGGACCTTTTCTGCCTTTAACAGACTATTATCACGATTGTATAGGGAGAAATGCCAAAAGTACGGCTAATGGCTATTTGAACAACCTTATTCCCTTCTTTAATTGGTTGGACAAGTATAGTAACTATTAAGGTAAAAGGGTTCAATGGGGTGACAATCCTGAAGTCATACGAGTAGCTGTGGAAGATTACCTGATGAATAATATGCATTGTAAAGTTAGAGAAAAAGATACCTTTCGATTCGTTAACAAAACAAACAAAAGCATCAAAACGGTTAGTCGTTTTCTTTCAGCATTAAAATCTTTCTATAAATCTCTGATTAGATTAAAAAAATACAAGTATTCTAATCCTATGATAGATTCTTCTGCCGTTTTAAATGAACTTAAAAACGATAGTGTAAGGAAGAACAAGCCCCGTATGCCCTCAGAATTGAAACCGCGAATAGACGTAGTTCAACTTTTTCGGACGAAAACAATCATTACTTCATAGAATTCATCAAGGCCGAACGATTGAACGATGATGACGAAGCTGAAGGGCTATGGTTTTTAGAATTAATCGAAAATGATATTATTGGTAGTCAAATATTTAATAATATTTCTGAAGAGAAAATCCAACGAAAACTTGAACTACTTAATTCATGGGGCTATGGAAATGAAGGTGAGTTACCTATTCCGTTTTATGGTAATCATAAAGGAATCCTTGGACAAAGCGCTTATATCACTAGGAACAAAGATAAAGCTGAAGGTCTTTTATTCGACGTAGAGCCATTTTATACAGCTGCAACCTTCGGTTTACTGGGAATTGATATTTGTACATCTACCGGTGCGAGACTAAATGAATTGTTGCAAATCAACTATACAAAAGAATGTTTAGAGTCCATTAAAGTTAATGAAGATATTAAACATTCCTTTTATGCTATTCCTAAAGGTCGTGACAAAGAAGAACCGTATTTCATCACTACTGAAACTATGAAAATTCTTGCTAAGGTCCGCAAAATGAGTTGCCTACTATGATGTTGCACCGGATGGTATGAAAATTATGATGGACATGGAGAAATACACTAAGAAATCTACAATTAATCGGGCAACTAGAGAACTTATAAAAATTAGAGTCTCTCAAATTAATGGATGTGCTTTCTGCATTGACACACATACTTCCGATGCTCGTAAGATGGGTGAAACCGAACAGCGTATTTATTGTTTAAGTGCTTGGAATGAATGTACTTTTTATACACTTGAAGAAAAAGTTGCTCTAGAATTATCTGAACATATAACTTTAATTCCTACTAAAAGAGTTCCGGATGACCTATATGATCGGGTCCGTGAATACTATGATGAGCAACAGTATGTTGACCTTGTTCTAATCATCAATCAGATTAACAGTTGGAATAGAATTTCTATTGCAATGGGGAATACAGCAACTGAAAAATAAAAACATATAAACGAACATCTCACGGTGTTCGTTTTTTCCTTCCTTCCTTTGTTTCGCAATTTCTTTCGATATGTATTACAAAAATCTTTTTTCACTAACACTTGATAATGGTCTTTAATTGCTTCAAATGTTTCCGAAGAAACTGAACTAATCACATTTTCTTTACTTATTACTTGTGGTTCTTTTCTATCTTGTCACCGTATATTTCAACGACTACGTTATGCTGATAAACAGCTTGTACTTTCCCTAAAACTAAGCCGTTATTTATACAAACTAAACAATTTGAACCTAAAATCATTTTAAATTTCCTCCTTTCGTTACTGTACAATATCTTTCACTCTTTGCTCTTCAATTAACGCACCCGTTACTTTAAATACAGTTTTTCACAAACTCTTTAACCAATCTTCGTAGTGATTCAATTGTTCATTGATAGTGACAAACTTTAAATCTTCATCACAATTAAATATATCAACCAAATTCTCCATTTTGGCTTGCCTTCCCAAATGCAGCTTGTAGGCTAACCGTCCAACTCCCATTGAAAGCGTCATTGGAGACGGATAAACATTCAATGCTGCACCGTTACACTGGATTTGGATGTTCTTTTGTTCAAAGTAATGTCGAAGTTGTTCTAATGCCTCAAAGTAGTTTTCACTTTTAAAACTGATAACCTCATCGGTTAGCTTCATCTTTAACAATACAAAATCCTCGTCATCTGGAGCTTCTTCGTATATTTCCAGCAGTTCTTCTGTAAACTTGCCTTCTTTCCACAGAAGTTTGACGATTTTCTCCTCAAAACCCATATACAACACTCTCTTCTTATAATTCCTTCTTGCCTACTCCTTTATTTCAACAAAAGAGGGCACTCTTCCTTCTTCAAGTAACCTGCCCCGTTAGTTGAATAGCAACAATCTTTTAGAAAACAACCTATATCTTTGGTGAAAAAAGGATAGATAGAGCGAATTTATTTAAGCTCTTCTATCCTCTAAATTTCTATACATATAATGTGTGACATTAAATAAGAATTCACTATTTAAAGTAGTTTCAGCTTATAACTTGACTTTTAATAAAAACAATTAGATGTGCTCCTTTCTTCATTATCATCAATCTATTCGATTCGAAGGAGTTTGGCCCTGCCCGTAAGCAGTAAGTGCTTTAACGTTCAGCATCAGCATAGCCGTTCTAGTTTGGAGCGAGGCACTACCGATATGCGGGAGTGCTACAACATTAGGAAGCGTCAACAATGGATGATCCAACGCAATAGGCTCTTGCTCAAAAACATCTAGCCCTGCAGCCCACAGCTTACCACTTTTTAATGTGTCATAAAGTGCGTTCTCATCGATAATGCCACCACGTGACGCATTAATTAATACCGCATCATCCTTCATTAAAGCAAGTTCCTCTGCCCCAATAAGTCCTACTGTATCATCGTTAAAAGGTGTCATAATCACAACAAAATCCGATTGTTTTAAAAGATCCTCTAACGATACATATTGAAAGCCGTACATTTCCTCTGCCTCATGGCGACGTCTACGATTGTTGTATAAAATTTTCATATCAAAACCTTTTGCGCGTCTTGCAACAGCTTGACCAATACGTCCCATTCCAATAATTCCTATAGTGGACCCTGAAACATCTTTGCCTACTAATTGCATCGGATACCAGCTTTTCCATTTACCCTCACGCAAATATCGATCGCTTTCTGGAATTCTACGAGCCGTTGCAAGCAATAATCCCATCACAAAATCAGCCGTCGTATTTGTTAAAACTCCTGGCGTATTTGTCGCCATTATTCCGCGCTTACGCAAAGCTTTAATATCAATGTTATTAAATCCAACTGCTAAATTTGTCACAAGCTTTAAATGTGGTGCGTGTACTAATAGCTCTTCATCGACTTGATCAGCAAGCGTTACCCACAGTGCTTCACAATCTGCGACAGCTGCCAATAGTTTTTCCCGCGGTATAACAATTTCCTCCTCCTCCCATTGTTTAATATCATAAAACTCTTCCAATGGTTCAACTATATGTGGCGGAAACTTACGTGTAATAAATAATTTCTTTTTCATATTTCGAACACCTCTCTACTCAATTCGCCTATAGCGTAACACTTAGAACGCTCATTTTCTAGGGATTTCTTATTTTTGCATTTATGACACTATTCCTTTTTTATCACTTCCCAAACTTCATCCGCCTATTTTGTGTTTTGTCCTTCTGAAAAGTGATTTTGTCTTATTATTTATGAAAAATAAAACTAGGCCTATCAATTATGGATAGCATATTATTTAAAAGGTTTGTTCATGAGCTAAGTTGATAGCGCCCAGTGAACAGAAACTCGCTATGGTAATAGGCCATACAAGTGATTTCTAATGAATTGGTTAGGGATAACATTTTGTTAAACGTATGCCATGCAAATAGGTTTATTGGAGTGGAGGATGGGCGACTCCTCGGGGATCAGCGATAGAGGCACGAAGGCTAAAAGCATCATGTCCTGTGATAACACATCCGTGACCAACATCATGCTGTTGCTGTCGCTGCGCTTTCGCATAAACAAAACCAAAACCCTCTGCTGCCGCTACGTTAGCACTACGCTTTCGCGCAAAAAACATCTGTTGGTCCGAGACCCTGGAGCAAGCATCGCGAGTGAAGCGGCTCATCGGACACCCCCAGGAAGCTTTGCTCTGTGCGAAAGCGAAGCGGCAGCAACAAAGCGCCTATCCGGAACGGAAATCACCCCTTCACTATGCTAATAAATAAAAAACTATGCACAGTTTTATGCATAGTCGTTAAAATTCTCTAATTGTTGTATCTAAACGATTGGCAACTTGTTTTAATTCCTCGGATGATTCTCCAATGGTTTCTATAATTTCCGCCAATTCTGTTATTTTTAGTCCGACGTTTTGGAAGTTTGAGATTGAACCGTTTACTGAACCAGATATGGCATCAAACGCTTTTAAAGAATCCGAGTTTTGCTCAATACTATCGTTCACCAGCTCTTGGATCTCATGAATAGCTTGAACAACATGTTTTGTAATACCATTCGACATCGTAATAAGGTCCCCAATTTGTTCAACTGAACTTTTCGTCTGGTCTGCAAGCTTACGAACTTCACTCGCCACGACAGCAAAGCCTTTTCCGTGCTCCCCTGCACGTGCAGCCTCAATAGCTGAATTTAACGCAAGTAAATTTGTTTGATCAGAAATCCTTTTCACTATTTCAATAACAGCATTAATTTTAGAGGAAGAGTGATTTAATCGCTCCACCATAGCCGACATTTCAACTGTTTTATGATGAATCTCCCCTGTTTGCTCATTGATTTGGACTATTTTTGAATAACCTTCAGACGATACCTTTTGCATTGTTTTTGCCTCGTCGATACTGTCCTTCAAGTATTCATTCACTTCCTTAGCGTTATCAACAAGTTCGGTCACTGTTTCATTCGTGCTATGAGATTGAGTATCTAGCTGCGTAGATATCCCACCTATAACTTCCTTCACATGTACTCGAACGCTATCCTGTTGCTGTTCCATTAATGTCTTAGCATAATGATCATATTCCTCTAGGACAATCTGTTGTTCAAAGCTACATATTTTACTAATCGCTTCGCAAAACTTTTCTTCTTCTTCCCTCGTTAATTGAAGCGTATATACAATCTTTCTTAACAATTTTTCAAGATTTTGAAAGGCTGCTAAATACCACTTGGGATACAGGTTAATCTTTACATGCATTTTTGCGACCCGTCTTCTCTTCTCCAAAAATGCATCATCTATACGCCCTTCGAACATTTCTATAATATGGAGGCGTAATGTTTGGCGTAAACGCTCACTAGAACTGTACTTTTCAATAACTTCACATAAGTCTGGCACACTTTCAATTGCCTGATAAAATGCGGCTACCACCTCTGCGACATTTCGTTCAACATATGGCTTTAAACTTTTAATTAATTGCAAATCTTCATTCGTCAGATTTACTAGATTTAACTGTTGTAAACGTTCCTGATCTTGAATAATAACGCCTATACTTGATTCGTCACTAATCTCAATTGTATTTTTCTTAGGTTTACTTCCAATATGAAACAAGTTCTACACCCCATCGCACCTATGTATATTCTACTAAAAACAAATAATTCTAAAATTAATTATACTGTCTATACAACTGAAATGACAATAAATAGGTAGAAAATATCTATTTTTGTAAAAAGCATTAATCTACCAACCTTACAAACAATACTTAATAACCATACCATTTTTCTTAGAACAGAATAAAATCGCTAAAAAAAAGCCACTCCTTCTTTAATAGAAGAGTGACTTTATACATTACATAAAGATAATAACAGCTAGTACAGCAGCTAATACTAAACGATAAATAGCAAATGGCATTAATTTCACTTTTGAAATAAGCGCTAAGAAGAATTTAATAGATAGTAACGCAAAGATAAATGAGCTAATGAAGCCCACTACATAGAATCCTAAATAATCCATAGATAGCGTATCCCAGTTTTTCAGTACAGATACTAGACTAGCACCAGCCATAATCGGTACTGCCATAATGAAAGTAAAGTCTGCCGCCACGCGGTGACTCATTCCAAATAGAACACCACCCGATATTGTTGCACCCGAACGAGAGAACCCTGGCCAAAGTGATAAACATTGTACTAACCCTACTTTAAATGCTAAACCATAAGAAATTTTATCTAAAGAATCAACGCTTGGTTTTTTCGTTGCAAATTTATCTGCAATAATCATTAAAATTGCCCCAGCTACTAAAGCATAAATAACATGCTCCACTTTAAATAAATGATCATCGATAAAATCTTTCGCCGCAAAGCCAATTATAGTCGCTGGCAACATACCCACAATAACATGTGCTAAATTGAAGTGACCTTTCACTGAGTTCGATTGGCCTTCAATTTTATAAAGTCCCACTAAATTTAACATTCGTTTCCACATAACAACGATAACGGCTAAAATAGAGCCTAGCTGTACAACGATTTTAAATGTATTGGCGGGATACATCCCTAAAAACTCCTCTGTCTTTAACCACATATCGTCCACAATAATCATATGACCTGTCGACGACACTGGTGCAAACTCTGTCATACCCTCGACAAAGCCTAAAATAAGCGCCTTTAATAATTCAATGATATCCACATTGTCACCTTACCTTTTGTTAATTAAATACAAACATATTATAAAATACACTATGAGCTCATTGCCATAACGTGGGTTTGATTTCTGAGTGTCCAGTTCACCTTTTAACGAAAGTTTATATCCACAACCCATAGTTCAGAGCGGCTACCTAGTCGCATTGGAGGACCCCAAAAGCCAAAACCTGATGAAACAAGTGTATGCATTTTCTCCCTCAACTTATAACCATAATCAAGCTCAAATACACTAGCAGTAATATACTGATTGGGCCATAGTTGACCCTTATGTGTATGACCTGACATATGGAAGTCTACGCCTAGTTTTGCAGGCGTATTTAAATCATTCGGGGTATGATTCATGACAAACCAAGGTAAATCATCAGTTGTCTTCAATGCATCTAATTGCTTTCTATCTTTGTTTGTAATATCTTCTTGACCCGTTAATACTAACACATTATCGATTCTAATAGTTTCATCACACAAAATTTTTACATTTGCGTTTTCCATCTCTTCAATAAACTCAGGGATTTTCTTGCCATAATACTCGTGATTGCCAAGTACACCATACACGCCATATGTAGATGATAATTGCTTCATCACATCTGCCATTCCCTCTTTAACAAACCATTTAGGATCATCATCCACAATATCTCCTGCTAAAAAGACGATATCTGGCTTTGCTTCATTCGATAAAGTTACGAAGCGCTGTAAATGACTTTTATTTGATAGAACTCCTAAATGAAAATCTGATGCAACTACAACTCTCATCGATTCTAGTTCACTACTCTTTTTATCCATCGTTATGTCTAAATGACGGACAACGGGTGAATACGCTAGATAGGTGCCCACAACCCCTAATACAAACAACATAGCAATGGCTATACTACCAACTATCTTTACACTGCTAAAGGGACTTAGCCAAATAATCAAGTGTGCTACTAAGCAAAGTAATAATCCATATTCAAAAATAAACATCCAGTAATTACTGATGATTGAAAACATTCGCAAAGACTCATGCAATCTACTAATAATAATACTAAACGCAATGATATACAGCACTAACCAATATAAAATTGGATAGCGGAACCACCCCATCGCCACAAGCCACTGTTTTAATCCCCACCCTAAGTAAAAAGTTAAACCACTATATATACTTATTAAAAGAATTCCACCAATTACTTTAGGCATATTTTAGTTCCCTACTTTCATATAGTCTTAGTTGATTATAGCATTCTCTTCTAGAAAGTAAGGGTAAAGGGGCAACTATCAGTATTGCAAGTGTACATCTTCTATATAATTTAATCGTATGATTTACATGACAATCTAATTAGGAAAGTTACAATATTGTCATCTAGGCAACCTAAAAAACTATAAATAATACACTTTAATTTTTCTGAATATTTGGGTAACATAATAGTTGCAAGAGGAAATTTATGCATGTACGAGCAAAAAAGGGGTGTTGTTCATATGACAAAATATAAATTTGAATCAACAGAGCATGAGTTATTCCGTAAAACTTTACGTAAGTTTTTAGCAGAGGAAGCCGAGCCACACTATCCACAATGGGAGAAAGATCATCTTATTCCACTTGAGTTTTGGCGTAAGCTTGGGGAAATGGGCTATTTATGCCCTCAAGTAGAAGAGCAATATGGCGGTCTCGGGCTCGATTTTAGTTTTGGCGTTATTATTCAAGAAGAGTTAGAGCGTGTAGGTTCAAGCCTTATCGGCGTTGGTCTGCATAACGATATCGTCGTGCCCTATATCGAGGCATACGGCTCCAATGAGCAAAAATCACGTTGGCTACCAAAATGCGTTACAGGCGAAAATATTACAGCCATTGCTATGACAGAGCCAGGTACAGGTTCAGATTTGGCAAACATCCAAACAACTGCCGTTCGGGATGGCGATCACTATGTCGTTAACGGACAAAAAACATTTATTACAAACGGTATTCATACAAATTTAGCAGTCGTTGCTGTAAAAACAAATCCTCAGGCAGAAAAGAAACATCGTGGCATTAGCCTCCTTGTCATTGAGGACGGGACACCAGGCTTCACGAAAGGCCGCAAACTCGAAAAAGTTGGCATGCACGCGCAGGACACAGCCGAGCTATATTTCGAGGATTGTCGCGTCCCTGTAGAAAACCTTCTTGGTGAAGAAGGTAAAGGCTTTATCTATATGATGGAAAAGCTACAGCAAGAGCGTTTAGCAGTGGCCATCGCCGCACAAACGGCCGCTGAAGACATGCTTGCTTTAACAATTGATTATGTAAAATCACGTGAAGCTTTCGGAAAATCAATTAGCGACTTCCAAAACACGCAATTCAAAATTGCCGAAATGGCAACAAAAATTGAACTCGGCAAATCCTTTTTAGAATCCTTAATAGAAGAACATATCGCAGGAAATGACGTTGTAACAAAAGTTTCAATGGCAAAATACTGGATAACGGAGAATGCACGTGAGCTCGCTGTCCAATGTATGCAGTTACATGGTGGCTACGGTTATATGGAGGAATACAAGATTGCTAGAAGATATCGAGACATTCCCGTCATGTCCATTTATGCAGGTACCAACGAAGTTATGAAAGTAATTATTGCTAAGAATTTAGGGTTATAACTGTGAAAGTGGTGTGTGTGGCTCTTCGACAGTAGAGTTGGTTCTCGTTTAGACTGGGGCGTTCCTGTGGGCGTCCGGTGAACCGCTTCGTTTTGATAATATAAAATTCTGGCGCAAATGGTGTGTAGGTTGAAAGTGTAGTGCTAGAGAATTGGCACGATTTAAAGTGAAGAGCCGAGGTGACGGATAGATGGGGCGTAACGACGGATGGATGCGCAGAAGCGACGGTACGAAAAGCCGGAGTGACGGATAGAACCGTCACATTCGTGGATAGAACACCCAAGAACGTGGATAGAATCGCCAAATTCGTGGATAGAACACCCTAAAACGTGGATAGAACCGTCAATTTCGTGGATAGCCCCACAAAGTGACGGTATGATATGCCGTAACGACGGATGTATCGGCCATATCGACGGATGTATCCGCCCCAGCGACGGAACTAAGTGCGAAGTGACGGATATAGTAGCCAAGGTCGTGAATGGTCCCGCAAATGCGACGGTATGACGGGCCTTAACGACGGATTGAAGAGCCGAAGTGACGGATAGAACCGTCAAAACGTGGATTGAATCGCCAAATTCGTGGATAGAACACCCTAAAACGGGATAGAACCGTCAATTTCGTGGATAGAACACCCTAAAACGGGATAGAACCGTCAATTTCGTGGATAGAACACCCAAAAACGTGGATAGAACCGTCAATTTCGTGGATAGCCCCACAAAGCGACGGTATGATATGCCGTAACGACGGATGTATCGGCCATATCGACGGAACTAAGAACCATATCGACGGATAAAACCGTCATAACAAAAACAGCGGCAAAATGATTGCCGCTGTTTTTGGTTTATGCTGTTGGAATTCGAACGATTACTTTAAATAAATCTCCATCTACTTCTATACTCATGCGAGCACCATGCAAATCTACAATGGATTGTGCGATGGCTAGGCCTAGGCCTGAGCCTTCTGTATGGCGTGAAGCATCCGCTCGCTTAAAGCGTTCGAATAACTCATCGGCATTCTCACTAATTTCGTATTTTGCAACATTTTTCACTGTGAATTCAGCATCACCTTCTGCTGTACGTTTCAATGTGACATAAACTCGTGTGCCTTCTAATGCATATTTCAATACATTAACGATTAAATTATCGATTAGTCTCCACCATTTTTGTCCATCTACATAGGCGTAGATTGGCTCATGTGGTTTTGTCATGCGTAAATCTAAATGCGCCTGAGCTAAATCTTCCTCATGCTCCCCTACTGCTTGCTGGACAAGCTGGGTTAAATCAACTCGACTGCGATGAAGCTCCATATTACCACTCGCCATTTTAGATACTTCAAAAAGATCCTCTATTAGTAATTTTAGACGTTCTGATTTTTTATCAAGGATATGAATGTATTGCTTACGTTCTTCCTCTGTAATATCAGGATTTTTCAGTAAATCTGTATACGTAATAATAGATGTTAGTGGCGTGCGTAAGTCGTGACTAACATTCGTAATAAGCTCTGTTTTTAAACGTTCACTTTTTGCCTGCTCATGCATAGACGTACTGACGCCTTCCCTTAAATGATTAAGGTTTTCAGCATGCTCCGCGAGTGGTGATTTGCCCATTACTTTGACATCATGATTTAAACGCCCTTTTGCCATGTCTTTTGTATCCTTCATAATTCGGTTTAAGTAGCCCATTCTAGAAAGGAAAAGAAGCATAGCTGGAATACCGATCATCGCACAGAAGGCCAATACTAGGAAGGGGAATCCGCCACCTCCTATCAGTGTGGCAACAAGACTTCCGCCACCAAAAAATGCTGCTCCAATCATGACAATGGAATGTAATGCAATGGAACGGTTTATAAATAAATCTGTAATGGATTCACCTAGAGACCATAAATAACTAGCTTTTAAATTCTCTTCTAATTTCTGCGCTGTATTCACTCGATCATACAACCAAATTAGCTGTACAAAGAACACCAAAGCAACCATGAATAATACACAAATTTTAAACAAAATAATCATTACATATCTTACATAATTATATGAATCGAAATTGCCTACAATCGATTCATAAGCAATTTGAGATGCTACCAAATATACAAATGCGCTTAATAATAATAATCCGATTGGGTAATCAATTCTCATCTTTGCCAAAGCTTCTTTTCCCTTTAAAGCTTGTATCATCTGTAGTACTTCTTTGCGTCCTTTCCATGCAAAAATAGCTGCCACAATACTCGTTAACCATATAAAGAAGAAAATGTATTGATGGATTATAAAATTGTTATATCCCACCATGATTTGTTCTGCTTGTGCTGATTTTTTTGAGATGGATATTATGCCAGTGTAATCAAAATTCTCACTAAGATCCTCTGTATCCAAGACAGTATCAGTTTGATAAACAATCCCGTTTAAATAACCACTACTAATATTTGAAGTCGTTAATGGATGTTGGTCCGTATACTTTATTTTGAAAGCACTACTATCTGAAACATTACCCGAACGAAATGTTTTACCTGATTCAGTGTTCGTTAATTCATAAGACCAGTGATTATTAGTTTTCACAAAACTCTTTGCTTCTTCTTGTACTGCATTTATATATTTATCAACAAGCTCTTCCCTTTGAGTGAGAATTTTTTTGCGGACATGCTCATCATCCCCAAAATTAGTTGTAATATCTTTAATTTTGGCGTCTCGCTCTTTCTCAAGCTTTGCTTTTAAATCCGCGGCATTTACATTAGCAGCTTCTTGAATACGCGCCTCATATTGGGCTTTAATATTACCTATCTGTTCTCCTAATGATCCATAGCGATTACGGTGTTCCTCGATTTCGCTTTGTGTCACCACAATTTTACTTTTTAAATCTTCAGCCGTTGGTACATTTAACACTAATGGTCCTAATTCCGACTGAAAATTATCAAGTTGAGGTTGTAAATTTTCAGATTGAAAATAAGACTTCCCAATATATCGATACCCAATTTTTGAAAACGTAAAAATACCGAATATTGCCCAGATTAAACATAAAAGAGCGAGAAGAGGTTTCCAATTTTTCACCATATTTTTAACTCCTCTCTAGAAAATTCTCTCGAGCAATTGTAACATCCCCGGAGAGTGGGCAGTTACTATCTGATACGCATACACGCCAAAATAAATTAGTCCAATAACCCCTGCTACAAACCCTGCAATTGTAACATACTGCTCTACTTTATTTTTCCATTTTATAGCCAACGCCCCACACCACCTTTAAATAACGTGGATTTTTCGGATCTGCTTCGATTTTTTCACGTATTTTTCGAATGTGTACAGCCACAATATTTTCTGCATTGTAAGCTTCCTCATTCCATACACGCTCATAAATCTCTCCTATCGAAAATACACGTCCTGCATTTTTCATTAGTAATTCCGTAATTTTATATTCGATTGGCGTTAATCGAACAGGTTCGCCTTCTAAGTTGACTTCCTTTGCATCTTCATCTAATACAAGACCGTCGATTTCCACCTTTGCTGCACCTTCATTGTACGTCCCAAGTTGTACATAACGTCGCAGCTGAGATTTCACACGAGCCAATAGCTCTAACGGATGAAAAGGCTTTGTAACGTAATCATCTGCGCCTACAGATAGACCATGAATTTTGTCGCCATCCTCTGCCTTTGCACTAAGCATAATAATTGGAATATTGCGCTCTTCCCTAATTTTAAACGTCGCTGTAATTCCATCCATATTCGGCATCATAATATCTAAAATAATTAAATGTACTTCATTGTTTTCTAATTTTTCAATTGCCTCTAAGCCGTCAGCAGCTTTAATGACATTGTAGCCTTCATTTTTTAAATAGATTTCAATACCATCACGAATATCTTGATCATCGTCTGTAACAAGAACTGTTAGTTTCGTCATGATATACACCTCGCTCTCAATAAATAGTGTACCTTTTAAATCTTAAAAACCAGTTATTATAAAAATGAAGAAATTCTTAAGATTTTAATGAATCTCATCACCAAAACGTGTGGTTGATTTCCGTTCCGACTGGGCGCTTTCCCGGGGGGCGTCCAGTCGGAACGGAAATCAAACTTATATACAGGATATTAGCAAGTCAATAACATAGTATCCCTTCTAAACAAAAAAAGACAAAGGTGCTATCAATCGTTCAAATGGTTGTACCTGTTAGACGAATTAATTAGAAAAAAAGACATTGTTAATAATAGCCCCACAGCCCATTAACATTAATAATACAGATTTATCAAAAAGTAAACAATTACCATTTTCCTTTTTCTTTCATTTATTAACCTACAGTAGGCTTTCTTTTAACGGGAGGTTATAATATAAACAACAAAAGGAGCGAAATTATGTATAAAACAATTGAAGAAACAGCCATCGACCTTGGTATGCCAGAGGATCAAATACTTCGCTTAGTTTACGAGGGCCGTATTCGTTCAGTATACGATGGGGACCAAATACTGATTAATAGCGGGCAGTTTAGTACTTATTTTGATCAGCTAGATCGTATTAAAGAGGAAATTGAAATTTGGCGGAATACTCCTATTCCAGAGGATATTGATGTTAAAGATGAGGATTAAAAAAATGCCTATCATTCAAACAAATTGAGCATTGTTGAATGATAGGCATATCTATTATATTGTTACGACAAACCCGGCTCTTTTACCGATAATTTCGGCATAATCTTCTACCATTACACTGGCTGTTGGATACATACCTGCCCCAGGTCCAACTAGCGTTAAAGTACCAATATAATTTGTATCCAATGCCACTGCATTATTGACGTCATCAACAGGATAAAGCGGATGTTCTTTATCTACTAATTGTGGACCAACCTTTGCGATCACTTTCCCATCGGCTAGCTTCTCAACCTCAGCAACGTGGCGGTAACGCAAGCCTTTTTCGCACGCTTCTTTTACTTGCTCTGCCGATATACTATCGATGCCAACTACCTCGACGTCAGCCCAATCTGGTTGTTCACCAAATGCTAAAGCACTTAAAATCATTAATTTTTTAAAGGCATCCTGCCCGGAAATATCATTATATGGATCTGCCTCTGCATAACCTAAATTTTGCGCCTCTTTTAAAGCAGTTTCGAACGACCAGCCTTGTGAACGCATTTTCGTTAAAATATAGTTGGATGTCCCATTTAAAACACCTTGAATACGACTAACATCATTGACAAGCAAAATGTTTTTCATCGTTTTAATGACTGGTACACCACCAGCGGTTGTTGCCTCAAAGCCCACAAACACACCATTTGCTTTTGCAAGGTCCTGTAGCTCTAAGCCTCGCTTTGCAAACATTACTTTGTTAGCTGTGATAACATGACATTTATGTTCAACAGCGCGCTTTAAGTAAGTAAATGCTGGCTCCTCATTCACGATCGCCTCAAAAACAACTTGCATACCTGGTTCAGCTAAAACTTCATCCATACTAGTTGTCATTAAATGTGCTGTCCCTGGTACGCGTTCACGGCTGGCGTCTGTAACTAAAATTTTTGCTACTTCTAGCTCAATGCCTAATTTATTTTTAAGCTCTTCACGCTTTTCGTTTAATATATGGTAAATTCCTTGACCTACCGTTCCAAATCCTAATATAGCTGCCTTTATAGTTGCCATTTCTGTTATTCCCTCCAACTTACATTCCGCAGTTTCATTATATTTATTTCGTCTCAGCTTAATTCGTACAGATTTTGAATTGTTCGCTGACTTTACAAAGCAGGTCAGTTTGCCGTGTTTAACACTTCGTCTTCAGACAGATATTTAGTCATGGTGTTTCACTCTCACTACAAAAAATATTCTGAATGAAAATACAGTCTGTGAAACACACAAATTCAAATAATTCAAAATTTAACTTATTGAAGATTGTATCGTAAATACATACATTGCACAAGAAAAATCTTTCTAGGATGGACATTTGTTTCCCCTAGAAGTGCAAAGGAAATCGTTTTCATTCCTTTTATTATATGATTTTTCACTTGATCTATAAAATAATTGAACAAATATTGACGATTCATATAAAAATAAGGATCATCACAATAGTGTGGGGTTGATTTTCGTTGCGGCTGGGCGCTTTCCTGGGGGCGTCCGATGAGCCGCTTCACTCGCATTGCTCGCTCCAGGGTCTCATCTGTGACGCTGATCCCCAAGGAGTCGCCCAACCTCCACTCCAATCAACTTATATTTGTTTAATTTTAACAAATATCACCCATAGCTTTTGGCGATGAGCCAAAAATAAATGCCTTTCTTCTATTATATTTATGTAAATACATTCCTAAAAATTGTTCTTTTGAAATATATTAATAAAAATTTTTTCAATTATGTTACTATATCTTCCAACATCTAATTAAAAAGCTCATTCCCTGTAGCAGCAGAGAATGAGCATAATTATATGAGGGATTTAACTAGCTTTGGCTAGTAATTTATAACGATATTGTGTTAGCACTTGTTGCACCAGTCTTATTTCCTCTAGCTTAAAATTTGGTATTGCATACGTACGTTCAACTAATTGGAACGTGCCGTATTTTAAGTAATACTCTGTCGCAGGTAGAGGAATATGACTTGCTCCGTAGCCTTCATAAGTCTCAAAAACTTCTTTTACTGTATAGCCTTCTTCTTTGACATAAACAAACTCCTTAAAAGCTGAATGTCCAAAGTTCTCTTGCCATTTACTCTCAACTGATGCAAGTATGTTTTGAATGGACATGTTGTTCACAAAAACATGACCTTCATTTAACTCATAAATAAGATAAGATGCAATGTTTTGCGCACTATACACATTTCCCATTTAAAACACTCCTTTATCATCAGTATTGGTAGATAAGAGTAGTTACTGACTTAGCAACTACTCCGCTTCATATATTTCAAAAGTGGGGGAGCACTTATGAAAACTAAATGTCGAACGATTTTCTTATTTCCTAGTATAAAACAAGGATTTAAACAAGTCAACAATACTTATTGAATTACTAGGTATTATTTTTAAAGAATTTCAGTTACCTTTACCGAATGAGGCAAGTGGATGATGCAGCAACGTTTTACGTATTACCAAATGAGGCCTATCGAATGGGAAAACACGTAAACGCTACAACATTAGCCAATTTCTTTTATTTATTAGGCTTCTACTTGTTGTTGTGAAACTGTTACTTGTTCAATAGCTTGTTCTAAATCTGCAATAATGTCCTCTACTGCCTCTAAACCGATGGATAAGCGAATGAGCGACTCGGTTACGCCAGTTTGGATTAGCTCCTCAGCTGATAGTTGCTGATGTGTAGTAGATGCTGGATGGATAATTAATGACTTCGCATCCCCTACATTTGCTACGTGCGAGAATAATTTCACACTATCGATTAATTTACGCCCTGCTTCACGCCCACCTTTAATACCAAATGTAAGCACTGATCCGAAGCCATTTCTCAAATACTTTTTAGCTAACTCATGGGTAGGGAAATCTTCTAAGCCATTGTAATTTACATATTCCACAGATGGGTGGTTTCGTAAATATTCAGCTACCGCTAATGCATTTTCATTGTGTTTAGGAATACGCAAATGAAGCGTTTCTAAACCTTGTAATAAATTAAATGCTGCATCTGCACTTAATGTTGGTCCAAAGTCGCGTAGTAATTGCACTCGCAGTTTTGTGGCAAATGCAGCCGCTGCTGTGTCAATACCATAACGCAAACCGTGATAAGAAGCATCTGGCTCTGTAAAGCCTGGGAAGCGTCCACGAGTCCAATCAAACTTCCCTGCATCTACTACAACGCCACCTAAAGTTGTACCATGGCCGCCAATCCATTTTGTTGCGGAATGAACAACGATATCTGCACCGAAATCAATTGGTGTAGAGCCATATGGTGAAGCAAATGTGCTATCAATAATTAATGGTAAGCCGTTTTCATGTGCTACATTCGCTACTGATTCGATGTCTAGCACTTTTAAACTTGGGTTACCGTAAATTTCAGCGAACACTGCTTTTGTTTTATCTGTAATAGCTGCTCGGAAATTTTCTGGATTTGTTTCGTCTACAAAAATTGTTTTAATACCGTAGTTTGGTAGTGTGTTGGCGAATAAATTATAAGTACCTCCGTACAAAGAGCTACCTGCAACAATTTCATCACCTGCCCCTGCTAGATTTAAAATTGAAAATGCAATAGCTGCTGCACCAGATGAAAGTGCTACCGCTGCTGTACCGCCTTCTAATAAAGCGACGCGTTTTTCAAAAACATCTACAGTTGGGTTTGTAATTCGTGTGTAAATATTGCCAGCTTCCTCTAAGGCAAAAAGACGTTGCGCATGAGCAGTGTCTTTAAAAACGAATGCCGTTGAGCGATATACGGGTACTGTACGAGATCCTGTTACCGGGTCCGGCTCTTGGCCACCGTGTAACAGCAATGTTTCTGGTTTAAAATTTGTCATTGTATACCTCCATATGGTTATTTTTTTACGATGGCACCGGAGATGAGGAGGATTTTTTAAGTAGAAAACAAAAACCCTCTTCAGCTAAGAAGAGGGTTGCGGTTGCAAGTTTTCCTCCCCTTATCTGTCAGATCCAAGTAAGAATCTGTAGGAATTAGCACCTTAGCAAGCTCGTCACTTACTGGTTGCCGGGCATCATAGGGCCTATCCCTCCGCCGCTCTTGATAAGAGTATGTGATTCAATTTCCATCGTTGTTACAAAGTATAAACATAGACATTTTCTCTGTCAACACTAAAATTTTATTTTTTCCGAAACTTCTGTCTGCTTTTTTACGTATTACGAACGCATACATTATTTTAGTGTTACATAATTCATCACTAAAAGTTTCGGGATGAAATTTGTTAAAATATACGCCCTTTTTATTAGTTGATTGGAGTGGAGGCGAAGCCAGCGTCAGCAACAAAGCGCCCAGCCGGAACGGAAATCAATCACACGTTTTGGTGATGAGCTTATTATATAGAAAGGAGGACTTTTATGTTAAAAGCCGTTATCATTTTTCTTCTTGTCGGTTATTTGATTGGCTGTATTCATGGCTCTAAAGTTGCTCAGTTTTTATCTGGGGTAGATTTAAAAAAGACTGGTTTTGGCAATGCAGGTGCCTCTAATGCCACGCTTTCCCTTGGATGGAAATACGGCATATTAGTCGGACTTATCGATATCGGTAAAGGTGTTGTAGCTATAATCGGTGCACATGTCTATCTTGCTGATATAACACAATTAACTGAAGTACAAGTTTGGCTCTTTATTTATATCGTAGCAGCCGGTGTCATTCTAGGTCATAATTTCCCATTTTATATGGGCTTCAATGGCGGCAAAGGAACTGCTTCAATTATCGGGATATTACTTGCGATTGATTGGAAAGTTGGCTTATTTGCACTCATTTTATTTGTTATTTTTTCTTTCGTGACGAGCTTTTTAATTGTCGGTGTACTTGAATTTTATCTCGTTTTTTGCACAGCCACATATTTATGGATTCCTGGGGTCGGCCCAACGTGTATAGCCTTATTTCTTTTTGGTATAGCCATCATTTTGCATATCGAAAATATTAAACGATTGATGCTAGGAACTGAGCCTAAAGTTACCTCAGCATTCAAGAAGAAAAACTAATATCTTTGGATATTTTTGTCTTTTCTATGACCGCGTATTTTCTCGTAACTGCCCATTATCGCTATTACTAGAAAGCATTTGAACACACTAGCTTTTTTACAATAAATAGACAATTTACTTTCTTAATAAAGCATTTTACTAGTCGATGTTATAGAAAATGCTAGAAAGGATGAGAAAGTATGTCTACTTCTGAACAAGCAAAACCGAAACGTAATTTAAAGCCACTCTGGATTGCATTAGCGTTCGCATCCCTCATCATCATAACTTTTTTACCGAACAACGGCGATTTACCTGTAGCTGGACAACGGGCTTTGGCTATTTTAGCTTTCGCGGTCATCCTATGGGTTACAGAAGCAGTATCCTATCCCGTTAGCTCTGCCATGATTATTGCTCTCGTTACAATTTTACTAGGATTAGCTCCATCAATGGAAGATCCCACGAGAGAGCTAGGAACATCAGATGCATTAAAATTAGCATTAAGCGGATTTAGTAATTCAGCAGTTGCACTAGTAGCCGCAGCTCTTTTCCTAGCGGCAGCCATGCAAATTACCAATTTACATAAACGTCTTGCGCTATGGATTCTTTCACTAGTAGGGACAAAAACGAAAGCCATTGTCTTCGGTGCTATTTTAGTATCTATTGCACTCGCATTCTTCGTCCCTTCTGCTACTGCACGTGCAGGCGCAGTTGTACCAATACTACTCGGAATGGTAGCAGCATTTGGTTTACCACGTGATAGTCGACTTGCTGCTTTACTTGTCATTACCTCTGTGCAAGCTGTCTCCATTTGGAATATCGGTATTAAAACAGCAGCAGCACAAAATATGGTTGCTTTAAATTTCATTAAAGAACAATTTGGTGTGGATATTTCTTGGGGTGCTTGGTTGCTTTACGCAGCCCCCTTCTCCATCATCATGTCAGTAGCTCTATTTTTCATTATGATTACACTAATTAAGCCTGAAACAAGTAATATCGAAGGTGGCCGAGAAGTAATCAAAAAACAACTTGCAGAACTTGGCCCACTAAAAGCTCCCGAAATTCGATTAATCATAACATCTGCCGTTTTACTATTTTTCTGGGCTACTGAGGGCAAACTCCACCCATTCGATACGACAACGGTCACAATCGTTGCAATCGCCATTTTATTAATGCCCAAAATCGGTGTCTATACGTGGAAGCAAGTTGAACCGCATATTCCTTGGGGTACAATTATCGTCTTTGCAGTAGGAATTATGTTAGGAACAGTCTTGCTTAATACTAAAGGTGCATCTTGGTTATCTGATAAAGTATTCGGTTCACTCGGTTTAGATTCTATGCCAATTCTTGCAACCATTGCCCTTGTCACTTTATTCAATATTCTTATTCACTTAGGCTTTGCGAGCGCAACAAGCTTAGCATCTGCGCTTATACCAGTATTTATCGTTTTAGCCTCAACATTAACAGCTAATGTCGATCAGGTTGGTTTCGTTATCGTGCAACAATTCGTTATTAGCTTCGGCTTCCTCTTACCTATTAGTGCACCGCAAAATATGCTTGCCTATGGTACAGGAGCCTTTACAACAAAGGATTTCTTAAAGTCTGGTATTCCATTAACGATCATTGGATACATCCTAGTTCTTCTATTCTCCGCAACATATTGGAAATGGATTGGATTATTGTAAAAAGAAGCTTTGGAACTTTGTTTTTCTTCGGGCGCAGAGCATTTCGGGGATTACCCGATCACTTCGTAGGCCTCCCCGTCTATTCCACAGATACCTGAGCTTTTTGGATTATGTTATTAACAATGAAAAGCCTTGAAGGAACAAATAAACTATCCTTCAAGGCTTTTTTAATTTATTATTTCGATAAAGCTGGGTTCTTCATCGTGCCATTTTTTGCGTAATTCACATGCCATGAGAGCGCTTTTTCTAAAATATGTGGCGTATGATGTCCACCAGTTGCTTCATTGGCATCATTAAAATACTTCCATAGCTGCTCACGATATTCCGGGTGTGCACAGTTATCGATAATGAGTCCAACCCTCTCTTTTGGAGCAAGCCCACGTAAGTCTGCTACTCCCTGCTCTGTTACGATGACGTCTACATCATGCTCTGTATGGTCTACATGTGACACCATTGGAACGATACTAGAAATATTTCCGCCTTTTGCATAAGATTTTGTGACAAAAATACCTAATCGTGCATTACGCGCAAAGTCTCCAGAACCGCCGATTCCATTCATCATTTTTGTGCCAGAAACATGTGTAGAATTCACATTCCCGTAAATATCTACTTCTAATGCCGTATTAACAGAAATCAACCCGAGTCGGCGAATAATTTCTGGTTGGTTAGAAATCTCTTGCGGACGTAATACTAGTTTATCTGTATATTTTTCAAAATTACCATAAACTCTATGTCCAACTTCCTCGGAAAGCGTAATTGAAGTAGCAGATGCGAAGTTTACCTTTCCGGCATCAATTAATTCGAATACCGCATCTTGCAATACTTCTGAATATACTTCTAAGTTCTCAAACTCAGAATCTTTAAAACCTAATAAAACGGCATTTGCTACTGAGCCCACACCCGATTGAATGGGCCTTAAGCTTGTTGTTAAACGACCTACTTTAATTTCTTCACGTAGGAAATTTAATAAATGATTAGCCATAATATCTGTTTCTTCATCCGCAGGAACAATCGTGGACGGCGCATCTAAAATATCTGAAATTACAATGCCTTTTACTTTATTTAAATCTAGTGGTATACCAATTGTGCCAAGCCGATCGGATACATTTTGCAATGGTATTGGATCACGTTGCCCTTGTAATCCTGGTACAAAAATATCATGGACACCTTCTAATTCATCAAGCTGAGCTACGTTCAACTCAATAATTATTTGGTCTGCCTCTTGCACAAAAATCGGAGAGTTACCAACTGAAGTTGTAGGAATTAGTAAGCCGTCTTCTGTAATAGCAGCTGCTTCAATAATCGCAAAGTCAATGGGACCGATAATACCTTGACGTACTAGCTCCGCATTATGTGATAGATGCGCATCAACGAATGTGATGTCACCACTGTTGATTTTGTTACGAATGCCGGCATCTGCTTGGAAAGGCCCACGTTTACGAATAACGCCAGCTTCTGCTAAGTATTGGTCGACTTCTGGGCCTAGTGATGCACCTGTATATACATCTACCTTGAAGTTCTCCTTTTTAGCTTTTTCCACAAGCGCAAGTGGTACCACTTTTACGTCACCCGCACGAGTAAATCCACTCATCCCAAGTACCATACCATCCTTAATCCAAGACGCTGCTTCATCTGCTGTTACTACCTTGCTCCGTAGCTGTTCATTTCGAAGCTTTTTCACCAACTTTTCTTCCATCCTTATTCCTCCATCCCACTTTATTATACTCAACTAGATTACCCTGTTTATTCCTATCGGCGCCTTTATCCATTTATTAGAAATCCAACCAAATAAACCTCCCGCATATAAGTTTAAACTATTCGGAATTTTTAATCTATAAGTAACAAAATATTTTACTTTACGAGAAATTTTATGCATTCTTAAATTATTTAAAAATAATTTGAGTACCAAAAAAATTCGATTTTGATGATGAAGCGTGATATGCTCTTGATATATAGAAAGAGGAAAAGGAGATTTAATAAATGGTTAAAGAATTATTACGCAACCACTCTTCGGTTCGTATTTATGATGGAAATCCGATTTCAAAGGAAATTATTGAAGAATTAATTGCTACTGCACAAATGGCTGCTACATCACATTTTGTGCAAGCCTATAGTGTTATTTGGGTAACAGATGAAGAGAAAAAAGAAAAACTAGGGTTACTCTCAGGTAATCCTCGTCAATACGAAACTTCTGGCGGTGCCTTTGTCTTCTGTGTAGATTTCAAACGTCTTCAATCAGCAGGCAAATTAGAAGGTGTAGACATCGTTGCTGATTCCGCAGAAAATGTACTTGTTGGGGTGGCCGATGTATCATTATTCGCGCAAAACTTTGTTGTTGCTGCAGAATCTATGGGATATGGAATTTGTTACATCGGAGGAGTGCGTAATAAGCTAGAAGAAATAAGCGAATTATTCAATCTACCTGACTATGTTTTCCCACTATTCGGCTTAACAATCGGGGTTCCTGCACGTCGCAATGAAGTAAAACCTCGTTTACCTGTCGCAGCAGTATTACATGAAAATGAATACAATACAGAAAAATACGAGGAGCTTTTACCAGCTTACAATGACACAATGGAAGCATACTATAATAATCGCTCATCCAATCGAAAAATTGATAACTGGACAAAGCAAATGGCTGATTTCTTAATTGAACAGCGCCGTCCTCATATTAAAGATTTCTTAGCGAAAAAAGGTTTTAATTGGAAATAACCTCGTCAACAAGCTATGTGAAGTTACTATCGCATGATAGTAATTTCACTTTTTTCATACAGTTTTCTTTGGCTTCTAAAAGCTATGATAAATTCAAAGGGAGTAAATCGATGACCCTATTATCATGATTAGATATCTCCTTGCAGCTATGCTAAAGGTAATTCTTTATTAGGTATTTAAATTTATATCACTCTAAAGAGTGTGAAGAAATACGGAACAGGATAGTTCAACAAAGCATATGTTATGATTAAAGAAATGAACTAACAAGGACGCTTTGGAGGTATACAGTAGTATGTCACATCCGTATGAACAATTTGAGGGCACACCACTATGGGACGCAATTAATAAAGGTATAGATGACCTTGCCGAGAATAATGATATTGAAGAAACGACAAGCAGAGGGTACATAGTCGGCTATCTTTGCAAATTAATAAACGAGTCAGTAGCGAAAGATACGTGAATGTGCTTGTTGAACTAACGTGAATTATAGATCACTGAGTTGCATATGCAGCTCTTTTTTTCTTTATTGAACTACCGGCGCAGTTTAGTTCAACAATCGAGCCATATTGTAGAATAATAAAATTTGTCATTACTTTAATTTGTAGTAGACTTAGTTACTACATTTCCCCCTATTTACTTGGAATGAATTTTTTTATTTTTACACAAAGAGGAGAGTCAATATGGAAATAGTATATTTTGCAGGTGGATGTTTATGGGGAGTACAAGCTTTTATAAAAACTTTACCTGGAGTTAAGTTTACGGAAGCAGGAAGAGCTAATGGAACAAGTCGTACACTTGAAGGTGATTATGATGGGTACGCCGAATGTGTAAAAACAGAATTTGATCCGACAGTTGTAACAATCAAGGAATTAATGGGATATTTTTTTGAAATCATTGATCCATACAGTTTGAATAAACAAGGACAGGATGTTGGCGAGAAATACAGAACAGGAATATATAGTGAAAAACATGACCACTTAAAAGAGGCGAAGGCGTTTCTTAGTGAGAGAAATGATTACAACCTTATAGTTGTTGAAGTATTACCTCTTACAAACTATATGAGAAGTGCAGAAGAACATCAAGATAGGTTAGCTAGATGCCCAGATGATTATTGTCATATTCCAGAAGAAATATTAAATAGGTATAAGTAAGGGAGATTATTATGGGATTTAATCATCTCAGCGATTGGCGCGCGATTGTTTAATAAGTGTCTCGGTTTGCCCCCCTCTTTTGGGATTAGATTGCAAAATCAATTTTTATACTATACATCCGATTATAGAAAGAGAAATAAAATAGCAATTAATATAAAAAAATAAAATGATATATCCTCTAAACTTAGGAAGTGAGGTGAGCAATGTGTATAGCAAAGTGACTCAAGATGTAATTTATTCTTTAGAAGAGTGTTTATTAGATGAATGGCAGTTAGATGATTACGCATCACATATTGGCTATTCAAAATTTCATTTATCACGTATTTTCAAACAAGAAACTGGATTGACGATAAGTGAATATATTCGAAAACGAAGACTGGCAATAGCAGCAATGTATTTATTATATTCAGATGAATCAATAATTCAAATTGCGTTTGAGTTATGTTATCAATCACAAGAAGCATTCACACGTTCTTTTAAAGAGCTATATAAAATGCCACCTGGCAAATATCGCAAGATCATGCGAACACTTCAAGGGATGGAGGAAAAAAACATGAGTGATTTAACGACTATTAAAGGCTGGATTTTAAGTGGTTCACACCCTACTTTTTACGAAATGAAAACGGATGGACAAATATTTCATACAGGCATGAAATCAGGTTTACTGGCTTCGAAAACGGATGTAGGTGAAGGGCAATTCGGGACAATGATGCAAAGTTTTTCAGCAGAAAATTGGTTAGGGAAACGTATAAAACTGTCTTGTTTCTTAAAAACAGACGAAGTTGTAAAATGTGGAGCTTGGTGTCGCGTAGATAATAGTACAGGTGACGTGATTCAGTTTGATAATATGGATAATAGACCTATTCAAGGTACAACAGACTGGAACTTCTATTCGATTGTATTAGATGTACCAAAAGAAAGTGCTTCAATTCACTTCGGTATTCTATTAATAGGAACAGGTAAAGTGTGGGCTGATGGATTTTAGTTTGAAGAAGTAGATTTATCTGTTACATCAACAAATATGCTTGGTCAAGAAAAAAACTTGCCATTAGAGCCGATTAATTTAGGTTTTGATGAAGGGTGATTATTTTTGACATAGTTATTGATTCATTGTTTTCACTCTATACATCACTAGGTTTTGGGATTAAAGGAATGAAAAATCCAATCGAAAGTGGAGACACTAGGTAAAGAATATCCTGAAATGCTACAATACTAAGGATTTTTGAAACTGACGATACCATAGAAAAGTTAATGCTAAGCCTAAATTTGAAAAACGACTTGGAGAAAAAGAGATTTGTCTCGTTAACCCATCAACGTTATATAAACTGTTTACTATATTACAGGAAAAGAAAGTATATTGATCAATCATTGTTCAATATACTTTTTTTTTAAATGCTATAAAGTTTTTACAGAAAGTACTTCCAAACAACATTTGTATGACTTGTTGTCAATCTTGCCCTATGTTAACTTCACTTTTATAAAAAGATATAGATAATAAGCTTCGAAAGACGTAAGCTATTTTAATAAAAGTTTCTTAGCATCGATCTTTATAATAAGATTCTCCATTTCCCACCTTTGGATTAATAATTGGCAGGAACCAATATGTTTGACTAAAAAAATTGCAAAAAAAAGCCGAGGAATAAATCCACGACTTTTTAAGGTGCCTAGCGACGTCCTACTCTCACAGGGGGAAGCCCCCAACTACCATCGGCGCTAAAGAGCTTAACTTCCGTGTTCGGTATG
>NZ_JBNNUW010000031.1:0-45094 GCF_050280125.1 Lysinibacillus sp. NPDC093692 | reverse complement strand
ACAGCTTCTAATTTCACTTTTTCTTTAAATTTAACCATACAAAAACTGCACCTCCAATTGTTAGATTGAGTGTCTAATAATTGGGGAGCAGTTCATTATCTGTGGAGGGCTTTTATTATGCAGAAAAGGAAGGTGTCAGATGAACAACAGACACATTATATACATCGTTTATTGGCGGTGCAATGGCATGGATAGGATACCTTATCGGAGGTATTGACCACTTAATTAAAGCGTTAGTTATATTCGTGACTATCGATTATGCACTAGGATTTATGGTTAGTTTAGTTTTCAAGAAAACTGAAAGTAAAAAGATGTTTAAGGGCTTAATCAAAAAGACGGCTATGGTATTGATGGTCATTGCAGCAGTACAACTCGATTCAGCAACAGCGAGTGGGAATTTTAATGCAATGATCTTGTTCTTAATCGGGATGGAAGGTATAAGTATGATTGAAAATCTAGGAAAGTTGGACATTAAAGTACCTAAATTCTTAGCAAATGCTTTTACACAATTACAAATGGATAACGTTGATAAAAAGGGTGATAAACAATGACTTATGCTATCGAAAAACGCTTAATGTCAGGATTGCCGAACATAGCTTTAACTGCTGTTAAATATGTTATAGCCCATGAATCAGGCAATCCAAACAATTGTAGCCCAAACGCTTTAGAAAATGAAATAGCATACATGAACCGCAATAAAGCCAATGCATTTACATCTCACTGGGTAGGCTGTGGCGGTAAAATTGTACAAGTTGCGCCAGTTAATCGTGTGCAATATGGTTGTGGCCCGAAAGGTAATCCACTTAGCTATGCACAAGTAGAGTTGGCTCGTATAAATGATATGGAGCAATTTAAGAAGGATTACGCTGCTTATATTTGAGTTGTTACGTGAACTTGCTAAAGAGGCTGGAATACCTGTTGTACTCGATGGCAGTGGTGACGGTATAAAATCACACCGTTGGATTACGGACAATTTAAAAGGTACAACACATAGAGATCCATTTTCGTATCTGCAGAGTATGGGGATTTCAGAGGAACAATTCAAATTAGACATTAAAAACGGCTTAGATAAACCAACGGAGAAGGATGATGATAAAATGCAATTCACAAACGCGACAACAAAAGCTGCAGTACGTGATTATATTAAACAAGCAGTAGATAAAAAGCTTATTGATAAAATGTGGTTAGATAAATTTGATAATGGAACTATGACAAATGGTGATTATGAAGGTTTAAAACTTATCATTGCACAGCGTAGTAACTAAAATGTAAAGACCAAGATAGCTCAAATTGCCGTCTTGGTCAATGTACATTTATAAGTATGGCAATAATGAAAATAAAACAAAAAACACTAGCAGAATACATGCGTATATAAAAATTTTAGTGATAAATGGATCTGAAGTAAATGGATCTGAATCATTTTTATTTTGTACTTGTTTTTTTGGATATTCCTCGCACTCTTCTTCCTTAATCGTATTACAATATTCACATATTTCAATCTCAGCCCCATCTCTATGTACTTTCTTAAATGGATTTATGGCTAAACAATTAGAGCAATTACTCAATTATATTCTCCTCACTAACCTTATCTACTAATTACCATTTTAGGAAATTTAGCATGAATTGTATATATAAAATTAGGCAATAGTAACGGAAATCACGCTATTTAAATTTTATTCCTGTAATTTTCACCTACCAAAAAGCGAACGTTCGTTCCGAAAAGATACAAACGAATGTTCTTGTGTAGGGAGTGGAGTTGTATGTTGAATCCTGAACAACGGCGACTATTTCATAAATTTTTGATTCTTGGTATGGCTGTCCAATCATTGCAACGTAATTACTCTGTAATTGAAAATTTGAAAATGAGTAAAGTTTATTTACCAATCCTCGATAAGTTATTAAAAGACATAACCCAAGATTATTACAATAAGAAGAGGTTGTTGGCAAAAGAGAAAATAAGGTTATTTAAAGTAGAAAAGATAGATGAGTATTTTAGTGATGTGCATGTAGCAACGGCGGGGAATGACGTGGTTCTACGATATGCTAATATGGCACTAAAAACGCAGGTTGAAAATTTATTATTAAGTCACCAAAATAAAGACCAGGCGCTCAATTGAAAGTGAGTACCTGGTCATTTTTTGTTTAGTATTCTCTTACTTCGAATGAGGCGATTTTATCATGTACGATATATTCCGTTACTTTTTTATAAGGGGTTATTGTTTTAGAAAATTTGAATGTTGATGTATCTTGTGCACTTTCAAACCATTTCAAATAGTCTTTTAGTACTTTATTTGTAACGTCATACTCTTTTATTATACCATTTACTAATGTAATGCTTAAAATAGCATTTGAAGATTCATTGCTTGTTTTTTTTACAAATACTGCGCTAGTAGCTGCGATATCTGTGTTTTCTATCTTTGCTGTAATGATTGCTTCACCTTCACGAATGGCATTAACATTTCCATTCTGATCTACAGTAGCAATTAATTCATCGCTAGATGTCCATATTACTTTTGCAGTATCAGGAGTTACAGTTGCTATTAATTTATCTTGGCTACCTTCTAGAAGTTCTAATACATTTCTATTTAATGAGATTGATTCAGGTTTTGGTGATGTTGAAATTTTTTCCATCATTTGTAGTTCAGATATTGCTGTATTTACGGCATGATATGTGCTATTAGTAAGTGTAATGTTAACCCTGTACTTGTTATAATAACTAGAATTTTCAAAGGTGAAGCTTTGTTTTGGATTCTTTCTCCAATCGTCTACTGTAACGTTGCTATGAGAATCTAATACTATCCAATTTGAACCGTCCCACGCCTCAAATGTCCATGTATTTGGAAAAAGTTCTGGAAAACTTCCTTGATTATTCATTACATATTTACTAATTGCTTTTGGACTTGAGAATTCATATGCTAACCACCCTGTTTTTTCAGACGTTCCCCAAGCATAGTTGGCGCCACCACTATCATAGTAGTCAATGCCATCAAAGGCTTTCCAGCTTGGTGTTTCAACGTGGTTACTTGAAGAGGATGCTTTACCAAACTCTGATTCATTTGAAGTCATTTTAGGTATTAAATTTTCTGAATAGCCATCTTCAGCATGTGCATTTTCAACGTTATAGCTGATTAGTACTAGTAGTGATAATGCTAGATAAATAAAACTATTTTTAAATATCTTACTCACTTATGTATCCTCCTTTAAAGTATTTATAGGAAATTTCTTTAAATAACCTTTAAAGACAACTCTAACCAATACGAGACTTATTTACCATAATAAAAATCGTTTATTTTTAATAATAAAAAGCCACTCATTTGAGTGACCTTCGATGTGCCTTCCACAATCATTTATGTTGATGATATTACTTATTTTAAATTATCAATCGCGTATTGAGCTTCTTCAGGAGTAAATTTTTCACCGTATTCAGAAGTTAATTGTTGGTAAATAGCTGAATCCGACATTCTCATTTTTTCAGCGTATATTTGAGCTTTTTTCAATGCATTACCTTTCCAATCGAATACAATATTATCTACAGCATATTGAGCAGCTTCTGCTGGGAATTTCTCTCCATGTTCAGAAGTTAATTGATTATAAATACCAGCCTTTGACATGGACATAGATTTCGCATATACTTCTGCTTTTTTTAATGCCGATTTATATTCTCTAGGAATGCTTTCTTCTTTCGCCTTCGCTTCCGCTATTGCTTTTGCTTCTGCCTCAGCATCCCACTCCGTGATGGGTGGTCTTAATTGTGTTTGTAATTATCTGTGATACAAAGTACACAAAGGATATCCAGTGCCCTATGACTGTCTGGGATGATAACAGATATAATAGAAGGAAATACATTTTTCAGAACTTGTACTTTCGTGACAGGTGCATCAGGCTCTGGTAAGTCAACATCCTTGTATTCTCTAATCATATTTAGAATGGAAGGTTAAAATTAAAGGGCAGGCATTAGAATTGGATGTGTCTTCTCGAACCTATAATTACTTTAAGTTGCTATTTAATAAATAAGAGATTTTATTAGGTGATATGAAGAATTAAAAGGCCGCCATATTATTTCGGTAGCCTCTTTCATTTTATAGAAAACTAATCGTGTTGGTAATCGTCTTAAAGGATGTTTTGATGTGTTTGGATTGATGACTATAAGGTAGTAATTAGAAAATTATTGACTTAGTATATATATTACTGAACGAATCGTTTATGGAAATTAGCAAGCTATCCACATTTTTATCGCAAAAAAACATGTTTGATAGGAAATTTTATACCAAATTTTTAATTTAAGAAAAGAGCTTTTCTTCCGGCAAGTTCCTATCTATACTAGGACATAACGAATAGAGCGGTCATATTCGAAAAAACCAGAAGAGGGGTGCGAATATGCAGAACTTTGAAACGGTTGTTGAACGAAAATGTGAGCAACTATTACTAAAAGCCTATCATTTCGGTGCATCAGATTTGCTTTTAGTTCCGGAAAGTGAGCGGTATCGTATTTATTTTCGCAAATATGATAAGCTACTCCAAGCAGGTGAGTTACCAAATAATCTTGCGGAACGAATGATTTCCTTTTATAAATTTTCAGCGGCATTAGATATTAGCGAGCGGCGAAAACCCCAAAGCGGCTCTTTCCAAAAAGCTATGGAACAAGATCAATATGCCTTTCGTGTCTCGACACTTCCCTCCGTATTTTTAAAAGAAAGCCTAATTATCCGTCTACTTCTACAAAATCATGCATTCCCACTTACTTCCTTATCTTATTCCGAATATGCAGCAAACATGTTGATGGAACTAGTGAAACATCAACAGGGACTTTTATGCTTCACAGGTGCGACAGGCTCTGGTAAATCAACATCCTTGTATTCTCTAATCCATTACTGTTCGACAGAGCTAAATCGTCATGTCATTTCTTTAGAAGACCCTGTAGAAAATAATCAAGCTAATCTTTTACAGATTCAAGTAAACGAACGAGCTGGCGTTACATATGCTACAGGCTTAAAGGCTATTTTACGCCACTCACCTGACGTTATTATGATTGGTGAAATACGCGATAAAGAGACTGCAAAAATCGCAATCGAAGCTTCTTTAACAGGTCATTTAGTAGTCTCAACCATTCATGCTAAGGATTCGGTAAACTGCCTTTATCGATTTTTGGACTTGGGTGTATCAATAGAAGAACTTCGCCAAAATGTGGTAGGTATAGTCGCTCAAACACTTTTCCAATCACCTATAATACAGGAAGAACGCCGTGCATTGTTTGAAATATTAAGCGATGTTCAACTTCAAATGGCCATTAAAGCAATTATGCAAAAAACTAGCTATGAATTGCCACATGAGTTAACACTTGCAGGTCAAAAAGAAATGATAGAGAGTCATCACTATGCGAATACGAACGTTTATTGAAAGAATTCAATTGGCTTACAATAAGGCAACAAAATGGCGCGTAAGGGAGCAAGCTCATTTTTTTAGTCGGTTAAGTGTGTTAATGCAGGAAGGTTATTTATTCCCGCAGGCTATTTCTATTTTATTACCTCATCATATTGAAGCACATGAAGACATGCAAAAGCTAATCAATGAAAAGCTGAGACAAGGAGTCGGTGTTTTAGGAGTTTTTGAAGCATTACAACTTCCAAAACAGCATTTAGTAGCCATTACAGTTGCAGAAAACAATGGGCATATGATTGAGACGTTAAAAGGCGTAGCAAAGCATATGGCTTTGAGTGAAGCGACGAAGAAAAAATTAATGAAGCTACTCCTATATCCTGTAGTACTTATTTTATTTTTGTTGCTGTTGTTTTTAGTGTTTCGTACCATATTCTTTCCTAATATCGAAAAAATGGTGACTAGCCGAACTACCGGCACTGAGGAGACAAGCATTGCTTTGTCAAAGGCATTATTGCATCTTCCCGATACTTTAATGTTCATAGGCATTGCGGTATTTTGTTGTATTTTCATTTTTTACCTTACTCTCAAACGACGTCCGATTGCTCGCCAGTTAAATATTATTCTAAAAACTCCTTTGATTCGGATTTATACACGAATGTCTTTGACGAGACAATTTGCTGCTTATTTAGGGAGCCTGCTACAAAGTGGATTTTCTTTACAGGCAAGTCTACAAATTTTAGAGGAGCAGCGACTTCAACCGTTTTTACAATATCTAGCGCTATGTATAAAGGATCGCGTTGTTTTGGGTGATACGCTAACGCAAGCAGTTAAGTTGATGACAGTTTGGCAGAAGGATTTTACAACATTTGTTGAACATGGAGAACAAAGTGGCTATTTAGGAAAAGAGCTAGTACTGTACAGCGAGTTAATGACGGAAAAGCAAGAGCAACTATTGCATAAAATCCTTGTGTTCGTGCAGCCCACCTTCTTTATCATTATAGCGATGTGCATAGTTGCCGCATATGTAAGTTTATTATTGCCAATATATCACATGATTGAACTAGTATAGGAGGTTAATAATGAAACGTATAAAGCAGCAAACAGGTTTTACTTTAATTGAAATGTTAATAGTTCTCCTGATTATTTCCATATTAATTTTAATTACAATCCCAAATGTTACGAAACATTTTGCCACCGTCGATGAGAAGGGGTGCAAAGCGTATGTGAGCATGGTGCAAGGTCAGGTGGAGGCGTATCGAGTAGATTTTATGGATTATCCAACGATTCAAGATTTGGTAGCGAAAGGCTATTTAAAGAAGAATGAAACGACCTGCCCTAATAAAGAAGAGATTGTAATCACTAAGGATGGGGAGGTACGATTGGCGAAAACCTCTACCGATACTGGTTCTGGTAATTGATGGATGCTAATAAGAGTGAGCGTGGCTATACATTTGTTGAAATGCTAATTGTATTGTTTATCCTCATGTGTTTGTCAGCAATTGTCGTCAAATATTCGTTAAAAGGAGTGGAGACTAGGGAGCTTGAGCAATTTTTTACACAAATTCAATTAGATATTCAATATATACAAACTTATAGTATGCATCAAAGGGAATATATCTCGATGAAGTTTGAAAGTTCATCAAAGAGATACATTATTAAAAAGGATATTTTTACAGAATTATATGAACGCCCTTTTCCGAAAGGAGTTGAGTTTATGCCTGCATCGAGTTCAATTTACACGATTATGTACAACTATAATGGAAACGTCATGACGCCAGGGACTGTTTATTTTAAAACGCCTCAAGGTGTGAAAAAAGTTGTGATTACATTAGGACGAGGGAGATCGAGGATTGAATGAATCTGGTTATTCATTTGTGGAAACGATATTATCAGTAGTCATTGTTATGTTAGTATGCACGACATTAATACCAATTAGCTATACGATGAAAACGACTCTTTATAACAAGAAGTTGGAGGTGTTCGCAGCTGAAACGGCCTATGAAGGCTTAAAGCATTACCGCAATCTACAACAAACAGAAGGCACTAAAACCATTGATAATATAGAATTTCAGTGGTTTATGAATGGACAAGGGATATGTGTAAGTTTTCAAAATATGCGGGAATTACGTAAAAAATGTATACAACTGACAGGTGAAGTTGATGAATGAGCGAGGCTACACATTATTAGAAGCGATGTTTCAATTAGTTGTTTTTGTGCTTATTGCCCATCTTGTTGTGTTTATTATGCTTTGGTTTGCTGAAATGAAAACAACGATGCTAACTGATGAGCAATCAAAGTGGGAGCTTTTTGTTTATGATTTGAATATGTATGTAAGTGATATTTCATCTTTTACAATTCGAAAGGATCAAAAGAGAATAACCTTCCAGGCCGCAGATACCATTCATAATATTGATTGTTACAGCAATATAATTCGTGATCAAGTAAATGGTGGTCATGTACCAATGCTAGTTGGTATTACTAAATGCCAGTTCCGATATGAAAAAGATATGTTAACAGTAGCTGTTGAACTTCCAAGTGGTAGTAAAAAGGAGCGAACTTTCTATGTTCCAGTTTTTGAAAAATGACAGAGGGGCTATTTTTTTAATCGCAATTGGATTATTATTTTTTGTAACTACTTTTGTCCTTACGTTTTGTACGTCTTATGAGATTCAGTTTCGAACATATGATGGCCTAGAAAAGCTCAATGTTCGAGCTACGATAAATTTATTAGGACAAATTTTGTCAGACAGTGTAGAATCGTAGTTATAAGAAGGTGATTCGAATGCGAAAAATATATTTGGTTGGTTTTATGGGCTCCGGGAAAAGTGCGTTAGGAAGACGTTTAAGCTATTTGTTAAAGATGCCCTATTACGATATGGATCATGAGATTGTTCGACAGCAGGGTATGACAATTCCGCAAATATTTGAAAAATACGGAGAAGCCCGTTTTCGGGAAATAGAAACAGAATTTTTGAAAAACTTCCGGGACGAAGCTTGTATTATTTCAACAGGTGGTGGAGTCGCAATTAATGCTGAAAATCGAAAAATAATGAGACGCAGTGGGCTCGTGTTTTTTTTAGATGCGACATTCGAAGATATATACAAACGAATACAGCATGATCCGAACAGACCGATTGTACAGAGCTCGACGAAAGAAGAGTTAGAGCAGCTGTATCATTACAGAAGAAAGTTCTATCGTGAAGTAGGACATATACAAGTGTTAACAGAGGGGCGAACAATCCGCCAAATTCTTGAGTATTTAGTATTCCAAGTTAAAAGGTTAAAAAGCGAACGTTGATGTATCGTTAATACTTAAATGTTCGTTTTTTAACATAAAATAAAAAATGATTGCCTTTTCAATGCAATTAATGTTAGGATATAGACAAAAGTTACTTAATGTTCATTGAATACTAAATAGTACCAAGTTGAAACTTGGGCGGATGATTGTACGGGGAGAGCACGTATAGACGTCACCGAAGGAGCAAATAGCAAAATGTTATGAATCTCTCAGGTAAAAGGACTCGTATAAGACGCAACTCTGGAGAGTGCTGTAGTACTACAGCCACCAAAGGGGAAAGCCGGCTGATTGGCATTGTATGTATGCGAGTCAGTCTGGTGTAACTTTCAGGTGCAAGGACAGAGAATCCCGAAAAGGGGTTCGTCTGTCTTTTTTTATGTCTAAATGTTTTACCTAATGTTGTTCGTTTTTCTTTATTTGGATGAACAAACAAGGGAAGCATGACTGTACAAAAAAACAGACGAACTACTATAAGTAAATATGTAACGAACAATAAGGGGGCAAAAACAATGACAGAATTAAAACGCACACCTCTATTTGAAGAATATGCAAAACATGGTGGTAAAACAATTGACTTCGGTGGATGGGAATTACCAGTGCAGTTCTCTTCTATTAAAGAAGAGCATGATGCAGTACGTAATCGTGCTGGCTTATTTGATGTATCACATATGGGTGAGATTTTAGTAACTGGACCTAATTCACTAGAGTTTTTACAAAATCTTTTGACAAATGATATTTCTAAGATTGCAGTAGGTCAAGCGCAATATAATGCAATGTGCTATGAAGATGGTGGTGTTGTCGATGATTTATTAACGTATAAATTAGCAGACAATCATTATTTATTATGCGTGAACGCGGCAAATATTGAAAAAGATTATGATTGGATGATGGAAAATCAACATCAATATGATGTAACGATAGACAACCAATCAGAGGCTTATGCACAAATTGCCCTTCAAGGTCCATTAGCAGAAGAAGTTCTTCAAACATTAACAGATACTGATTTACAAACGATTAAATACTTCCGTTTCCAAGCAGATGTTGAAGTTGCTGGTCATAAAGCATTAGTATCTCGTAGCGGTTACACAGGAGAAGATGGCTTTGAACTATATGGCTCTCCAGAAGATATTAAAGCATTATGGGGTAAAATCTTAGAGGCTGGAAAAGACAAAGGTGTAGTTCCTGCAGGTTTAGGCTGCCGTGATACACTTCGTTTTGAAGCAGGTCTTCCATTATACGGGCAAGAGCTATCAGCGACAATTTCACCTCTTGAGGCTGGTATTGGTTTTGCTGTGAAGTTAAATAAAGAGGGCTTTAATGGTCATGAGGCATTAGTGGCACAAAAAGAAAATGGGCTGTCACGCAAAATTGTGGGTATTGAAATGATTGATAAAGGAATTCCTCGCCATGGCTACAAAGTGTTGAAGGATGGTAAGGAAATCGGTGAAGTGACAACAGGTACACAACTTCCTTCTTCTAAACGAAATGTTGGTCACGCATTAATTGACAGTCAATTCGCAACTATCGGAACTGAATTGGAAATTGAAATTCGTGGTAAGCACTTAAAAGTAGTAACAGTTGAAACACCGTTTTACAAGCGTTCAAAATAAAAGTTGAAAAGAGGGACCTACATTTATGAAACATCGTTATTTACCAATGACGGAGCAAGATAAACAAGAAATGTTAGACGTAATCGGTGTATCCTCAGTTGATGCGTTATTTGAGGATATTCCAGAAAAAGTACGTTTTAAAGGCCTATATGATATTAAAGAAGCGAAATCTGAATCAGCTTTATTAAAAGAATTAACAGCAATGGCTGCGAAAAATAAAGATACAAATGCTAACGTATCGTTTTTAGGTGCAGGCGTATACAACCACTATAAACCGGTTATCGTGGACCATGTTATTTCTCGTTCAGAGTTTTACACAGCGTATACTCCATATCAACCAGAAATTTCACAAGGGGAATTACAAGCAATTTTTGAATTCCAAACGATGATCGCAGAGCTTACAGGCATGGATCTTGCAAACTCTTCTATGTACGATGGAGGAACAGCGTTAGCTGAAGCAGGTATGCTTGCAGCTGGCCATACACGCCGTAAGAAAATTTTAGTATCTGAAGCAGTTCACCCTGAGTATCGTGATGTCGTTGCTACATATGCATATGGTCAATCCATTGAAATTGTTACTGTTCCACAAAATGATGGTGTGACAGATGTAGAAGCTTTAAAGGAATTAATAGATGATAATACGGCAGCTGTTATTGCACAATATCCTAACTTCTTTGGTCAAATAGAGGACTTGCAAGTAATTGGCGATATTGCGCATGAGGCAAAAAGTTTATTTGTTGTCTCTTCGAATCCACTTGCACTAGGAATTTTAACACCACCTGGTAAGCTAGGTGCTGATATTTGTGTAGGGGATGCACAGGTTTTCGGTATTTCTGAAGCATTCGGTGGTCCACACTGTGGTTTCTTTGCAGTAACTACGAAGTTAATGCGTAAAGTTCCTGGTCGTCTTGTAGGTGAAACAGTTGATGGTGAAGGTCGTCGTGGTTATGTTTTAACATTACAAGCACGTGAACAACATATCCGTCGTGATAAAGCAACGTCTAATATTTGTTCGAACCAAGCACTTCTTGCACTTGCTGCTTCTGTAGCAATGACTGCTCTAGGTAAAGAAGGCGTTCGTGAAATGGCAATGCAAAACATTGCGAAAACACGCTATGCTAAAAATGCCTTTGAAGCGGCTGGTTTCACAGTAGCATTCCAAGGTGCACACTTTAACGAAATCGTTGTGAAGACAAATAAATGTGTGAAAGAAATTAATAAAGGCTTAATTGAAAAAGGTATCATCGGTGGCTATCCTTTAGGTCAAACATATGACTCTCTAAAAAATCACGTGCTAATCGCAGTAACAGAATTACGCACGAAGGAAGAAATTGATGCACTAGTTGCAGAAATGGGGGCTCTTAATGCATAACGAAAATCAATCACTCATTTTTGAAATTACCAAAGAAGGTCGCGTAGGTTACAGCTTAGAAGCACTTGATGTACCAGAGGTTGATCTTGCCGATTTACTTCCTGGAAACTTAGTACGCGCTGAGGCAGCAGAATTACCAGAAGTATCTGAGCTTGATATTATGCGTCACTATACAGCACTTTCTCGTCGTAACCACGGTGTAGACTCTGGCTTCTACCCGCTTGGTTCTTGTACGATGAAATATAATCCAAAAATTAACGAGGCCGTTGCACGAATTTCAGGCTTTGCTAATGTTCACCCATTACAGGACGAATCAACAACTCAAGGTGCGATGGAGCTTCTTTACGACCTACAAACTTCATTAGTTGAAATTACAGGTATGGATGAAGTGACATTACAACCTGCAGCAGGTGCTCATGGTGAATGGACAGCATTAATGATGATCCGCGCATTCCATGAAGCAAATGGTGAGGGTCACCGTAATAAAGTTATTGTTCCTGACTCTGCTCACGGTACAAACCCAGCATCTGCAACAGTTGCAGGCTTTGAAACTATTACTGTGAAATCAGATGAAAATGGCTTAGTAGATATTGAAGATTTGCGCAAAGTAGTTGGTTCTGATACAGCTGCATTAATGCTAACAAATCCAAATACACTTGGTCTATTTGAAGAAAACATTATCGAAATGGCAGAGCTTATTCACTCTGTTGGCGGTAAAGTATACTATGACGGTGCAAACTTAAACGCAGTTATGAGTAAAGCACGTCCTGGTGATATGGGCTTTGACTGCGTACACTTAAACTTACACAAAACATTTACAGGTCCTCACGGTGGCGGTGGCCCAGGTTCAGGTCCAGTAGGAGTGAAAGCTGATTTAATTCCATTCCTTCCGAAACCAGTTTTAGTAAGAACAGAAGAAGGAACATATCACTTCGATTACGAGCGCCCACAATCAATCGGACGTGTTAAACCTTACTATGGTAACTTTGGTATCAACGTACGTGCATATACTTATATTCGTACAATGGGTCCAGATGGCTTAAAAGCTGTAACAGAATACGCTGTACTAAACGCAAACTATATGATGCGTCGTTTAGAGCCATTCTACGATCTACCATATAACCGTCATTGTAAACATGAATTTGTATTATCAGGTCGTCGTCAAAAGAAACTTGGCGTTCGTACTTTAGACATTGCAAAACGTCTGTTAGACTTTGGCTATCATCCACCAACAACTTACTTCCCATTAAATGTGGAAGAGGCATTAATGATCGAGCCAACAGAAACAGAATCTAAAGAAACATTAGATGCATTCTGCGATGTGATGATTCAAATTGCAAAAGAAACTGAAGAAAACCCATCAATCGTACAAGAAGCACCACATACAACAGTCGTAACTCGTCTAGACGAAACACGCGCTGCTCGTACACCAGTACTTCGTTATCAAAAAGCATAAAATATGTTAGCGGGTGCGACTCCCGCTATCTCTATAAATAAAGTGGCTGTAAATACAGAGTCATTTGTGATTTTAAGTATATTTTTGCCGCAAGGGCAAGGATATACTTAATTTTATTTTAGGCAATGTTATACTTACCATTTTTGAAAATGTTTAACCTACTATAAAAAAGAAAAACCGGAATTTCTTAAGAGAGAATTCGGTTTTTCTTTTGGATTAAGAATCTGTAAAGCGATAATAAGATACTTCCATTAAAGGGCGAGGTCCTATGCTACGATTAGAAAGTTCCGGATGAATGTTGATTAATAGGCGCAAGATATAAAGCGAATAAATCCAAAGAAAAATCTAAACAACTAAGAAAAATAAAACAGCAAATTATTGAATGTGTTTTTTCAGCTTTTGAAGAAGGGAAAGTACATAATAAAAGTTACATTCAAAGTAAAGTTAAAATAGGGAAGCAATTTGTAGAACCTGAAATTCCTGATTACATAAATGAAGTTTTAGAACTTAGTCGTAAAGGCTTTTACTGAAAGTGTTGCAGAATTGCTAATTATACTAGGGAAGTGAATACTAATCTTGATCTTTTTTTGATATTAAAGATGTTAGTTGTAGGTGAAAAACTAAGAGTTTTAGTAAAGAATGGTTATTAATATTAATAAATTAAGTAAAATAATACGATTAACCAATTGGAGAATGAAGAAGATAGAGAGTAAAAAATGTATGAAATTAATGGAAATTAAGTGAAATTTTCCTTAAAATACTGTTATGTGTAGTATATAATTAACTTTGTGGATTGACTTTTATTTACTATGATGAATGTTTTAAAATGAAACTTCTTCAGCAAGTTTTTAGTAACGAAAGTGAAACGCCAGCTACAAATATTTTTTTGTAGCGACAGCGGCAATTACGCCTCGGCATAATTGCCTATTATTAAATGTACGTTATAACAAACTTATTATTGCGGGGGAAATATGTTAAAGCTGTATTATTTGAAAATAGAAGAGCTTACAGATAAAAAATTGAAAACTGAATTAAAAAAATATTTATCTGAAGAAAGAAGAGCTGCAATCGATTTACTTAAATTTGAAGATGATCAGACACGGTCGATTCTGGGAGAGCTATTGATTAGATATGGTATATGTCAAAACTCTTTGTTGAAAAATTCAGATATAAAATTTATTAAGAATGAATACGGAAAGCCGTTTCTGAATAATGTTGCAGATGTATATTTCAGTCTGTCGCATTCTGAGGAATATGTGCTGTGTGGTATCAGTGATAAGGAATTAGGTGTTGATATAGAAAAAATTAATGAAATTGAATTGGACATAGCGGAAGATTTCTTCCACGAGAGAGAATATAAAGCTATTCTAAAGCAGCTGAATGAACAACGTCTGCAGTATTTTTACAGAATATGGTGCTTAAAGGAGAGTTATTTAAAATATAGAGGAACGGGACTATCGACACCATTAAATTCATTTTATGTGAACGAGTCTGATGGTGAAATATGTATTTATACTGCAGAGGGTCAATTAGAAAACATAGAGCTTGAAATTTTGTTTATTGATGAAAAATACTCTTCTGCAGTTTGCTATAAAAATAAGCTGAAATATGATTTAAAAAGAGTTTCCTTAAACGAAATAGTAAGAGTATTAATGGAAAAGGAGAAGTATGGAATATGAAAAAAGTGGTTATTTTCCCTCATGCAGGTGGAGCAAGCTTGTTTTATAGTGCTATCATAAAAGAACCTGTAAGAATATTACCCATTTATCTTGATTATCCTGGACATTTACTGAAATTAACAGAAACGCTTGCTGAAACAATGGATGAACTGGTAGATTACCTGCTGGAAGAACTACTTGAAATAAATGATTTGGTTTTAGAAGAATTAATATTTTTTGGTCATAGCATGGGTGGTTCTGTTGCTTATGAAGTAGCAAAGAGAATATATGAAAAATATAATATAAGTATTGAAAAACTGATAATATCAGCTAAATTGCCTCCTGGAGAGATGAATCTAAAAATAAAAATAGAAACAATTGAAGATATGTGGGAATATATTCAGTCACTGCATAAACAACCGGATGAGATTCATACAAATCAAGAATTAGGAAAGCTTCTATTTCCTATAATGCAACAGGATATTTCTTTATTGAAGCAATATGAGACTGAATTGAGATATCCGAAATATCCATTGGGAAATATACAGCCGCATATTTTTATAGGAGCCCAAGACAAAGGGGATTTAAAGCAGTATCAAAATTGGCAGAAATTTTTTCAAGAAAAGTGTCAGTATGAATTTTTTAACGGTGGTCACTTTTATTTGCAAGAAGATAAAAATTCTTTTTTAAAGATTCTTCATAAAACGATTTTGGAGACCTAAAGATATTTAACATCTGTAGCTGCCGCGTTGCTTTCGCTACAAAAAACATCTGTAGCTGTCGCTTTGCTTTCCTACTAGAAACTTGCTGAAAGAAGTTAAATGTACTTATAAAGCGTAAAAGCTTTGAGAAGTGCTTTAGCCTTGAATTACGACTTTAGTCGTGGACAATTAGAAATCCACCTGCTTTTGTAGATGGGTGTTTTATGTTACAAATGTATTAAAATGTAAAAGTTTTGGGATATATTAATGGGGGTTTTGTTTTTTATTGACAGATTATAGTGTGAAATATATACTTTTTAACTAAGGAGGGATTTTTTGGATACAGTTATTGAAGTTACAAACCTTTGTAAGACAATCAATGGAAAGAGGTTGTTAAATAATATTTCTTTGGAAGTAAGGCAGGGATCAATATTCGGTTTGCTTGGAGCAAATGGAGCAGGTAAAACAACGTTGATGAAAACAATCTTGGGTATATTAAAATCTGATTCAGGTACTGTCAAACTGTTTGGCGAAACTATAGACAGAAGAAATCAGAATGTATTGACAAGTATTGGCTGTATTATTGAAACTCCTGTTTTTTACTCTGGTTTATCAGCCAGAAAAAATTTAGAAATCCATTGTAAATATATGAATGAAGAATATTTAAGCAATATTGATAATGTTTTATCTATTGTAGGTTTATCAGAGAATGCTGAGGATATATTAGATACTTTTTCTTTAGGGATGAAACAAAGATTGGGGATTGCCAGAGCCTTAGTAACCTCTCCCAAGTTGTTGATTTTAGACGAACCAATCAATGGGCTTGATCCAATGGGAATTATTGATATTCGAGAAATACTGAAGGAAATTAATCAAAAGATGGGGACCACTATATTAATATCTAGTCATATTATCCCTGAAGTCGATAAAATTGTAACTGATGTGGCAATTATGAGTCAGGGCGAAATGATTGAACATGTGGAACTGGAACAGCTGAAAAAAGAAAATATTGAATTGGAAGAATACTTTGTCTCGATTTTACATAAGCAGCAAAGTTAATTTTTTTGAATGCGTATGACTAAAAAAATGAATTTAGTCATATGGTTATCGTGGGGTGCAGTCCTATGAAGAGAGGGAGCATTAGTTATGGCAAGAGGTTTTTCACAAGAAGAAAAAGAAAAAATCAAAGAGAATCTATGTATTGAATGTGAAAAAAGTTGGGTGAGTATTGGGTATAAAAAAACTAATATTGATTTGCTTTGTAATACAGTTGGTATTTCTAAAGGAGCTTTCTATCTTTTTTTTGATAGTAAAGAGGCCCTGTTTGCCGATGTCATGGATCAAGTACAAAATCGAATGGTTAATCATATGAATGATGCTGTAACGAAATCTCCCAATAAAGAAGGATTTATTGAAGGATTCAAATTATTGTATCAGGAATACGATCGAGGAAACTGGATCAAAACACTGTCCAGCAATGATTTCAAGGCATTATTAAATCGATTACCTGAAAGTAGACTGATTACTCATAGCTCGGAACATACATTGGTAAAATTAAGTGAAACGATAGAGAGAAGTAATTTGGTTTGTAAGGAACCACTCTCTAAAGTTATCGGGATTTTATCTGCATTACTGACATTGTCATCAGAAAAGGATGCTATTGCTTACAATCATCAGATAGTATTTGAATTTTTACTTGAGCATGTTATTGATGAGCTATTTGAATAAGTCCTACATGAAGAGGAGGAAAATATGAAGTATGTCAGTATTGAATTAGGAAAAATAAATATGAAGCAGCAGTTGATTTCTTTAGCAGCATGCAATTTTCTTATCACTGCTTTAGTCATTATGATGAAGTTTCTTATTCCTGATCAGATTAGTGGATTGGATTCTGGGATGCCGACAATCGAGTTGAGTACAACTATAATTATCGATACATTAATCAAAGCCGTATTTATCGTATGGCAGGCAGTGTTGATTGCTTCACTGATTGTAAGTGAATTTCAAAATAAAACGGCGTTAATGCTTTACACATATCCAATCAAAATGACAAAAATCATCATTAGTAAACTAGTAGTAGTATTTATAATTACATTTATATTTATGTCAATAAGTGGAATCTTTCAAAATGTAGTGATGTATGTATTGAATCAGAACTTACCGATGTTCTCATACAATATTACTACGGAAATAATTCTGACTGTTTTAATTACAAATATTTCAGCTATTTTTATGGGGTTGATCACCTTTGCAGTCGGGATGTTAAATCGTTCGACTATTGCAACGATTGTCGCGGCTATTTTGATTATGTGTATTGTCACATCAGCTGCAGCAGGACCAGGAGGAATCATCTCTAAGTTATCAGTTGCAGTAACATTAGGGCTGATTGGACTTATGGCAGGTTTGTTTACAGTATGGAAAATCGAGACTGAAGATTACTGTTAAAATATTCATTTAACTAGAAGGAGGCTTAGGAAAAGAATATGGCAAAAGCATACAGAATGAGTGATTCACAAAAAAGGATTTTTGTGTTGGAGCAGCTATTGGAAAACAGTACAGTTTATAACATACCTATGATGTTAGAAATCGAGGGGAATATTGATAGTTTACAACTAGAAAGGGCTTTAAATGAACTTACTATCAGACAAGAACTACTAAGAACTTATTTTGTTAACCACAACGAAAACTTCCTACAAATCATAGAGGAACGCTGTGAAGCTAATTTTAGTTATCTTGAAGCAAAAGAAGAACAAGTTACCAGATTATATGAAAAATTCGTTCGACCTTTTGATATGAATAAGGCACCGCTATTCAGAGTCCAATTGATAAAGATAAATCCTGAAAAGAGCATGATGTTTTTTGATATCCACCATTCTATTTGTGATGGCGGCTCTGTCGATGTATTGATTAAAGAATTGGAATGTTTGTACAACGGAAACACATTGCCAGAACTAACTATTCAGTATAAAAATTATAGTGCATGGAAGCACAAGCAGAATTTGAACGTAGAAAAAGAATATTGGTTTAATGAATTGGAAGGACGAGAAACAACGCTTGATTTAAATCATGATTATCTACGACCGGCCAATAGAAATTTTGTTGGAAATAATTTGAAAAGCATTTTTGAAATAGAACAGACAGAGGCAATAAGAAAGATTGCAGATGAAACGAATGCTACAGAATTTATGGTTTTGTTATCAGCGTTTATGTTCTTTTTAAGTAAAGTTTCCATGGGGAAAAATGTGACTGTTGGGTTTCCTGTAAGCGGAAGAACACATCCAGATACATTGAATATGTTAGGTATGTTTGTGAATACATTAGTTATTCATCATGAAATTCCATACGAAGAGACTTTTCAAACGCTTATTCAAGAGATTCGTCAAAAATGCTTAAATGCTTATTCTTATCAAGAGTACCCTTTTGATGAGTTGGTTGATGAATTGAATGTACCGAGGGATCCATCCAGAAATCCTCTGTTTGATGTGCTGTTTTCAGTATCAGAGGATAATCTGTCATTATATCAGCTAGGTGAAGCAAAGATGAAACCAGTTGAAACTGAGTATAAAAATGCAAAGTTTGATTTAACTGTTAATCTTTGTCTGATTGATGGCGCCTATCATATTTATTGGGAATATGCTGCGGAATTATTTAAACCTGAAACAATTGAGTGTCTGAATCAGCGATTTCAATTTATATTAAAGGAACTGCTTACGAATAAGGAAACGATACTGAAAGATATAAGACTATGTAGTACAGAGGATTTGGAGCAAATAGAATCGTTGAACGGTTTTAGTGATCTAGAAAAATATCAAAATTTGAATGCTCTGTTCGATCAGCAGGTGAGGGAAAATCCGGATAAGACCGCTTTAGTTTTTAGAAAAAATGAGCTTTCATATAAAGAACTTGATCAGCGAGTAATGAAAGCTGCCGTGGCTTTAAAAAATAAGGGGATTGAGCCGGGACAGTATGTAAGTTTTATCTCAACAAAAGATATCGAATCAATCATAATAATGTTAGCTGTAGTAAGAATCGGTGCTGCTTATGTACCAATTGATCCAAAATATCCAGAAAAACGTGTTCAGACGATTGTTACAGACAGCGGTTCAGATTATTTGATTGTAATCGATCATAAAGTTTCTGAGTTTTCCTTTATACAGGGAGCAGAAATAATCGCTGCTTCTGATCTAGAAACTGAGCCAATGGAATTATCAGATTTGGAAATAGAAACGACGCTTGATTCAATGGCTTATATGATCTATACCTCGGGAACAACCGGGACCCCAAAAGGTGTAATGATAACACATCGTAACATCATTCGTTTAGTCAAAGATACTGATTACGTTGATTTCAAGGATGTTCGTTTACTTCAAACTGGCTCATTAGCTTTTGATGCAGCAACCTTCGAAGTTTGGGGAACACTCTTAAATGGTATGACACTGTTTTTAGCAGAAGAAGATGCATTGTTGGATGTGGATAAATTCCATCAAATTATTGATGAATATCAAATCAATACACTATGGTTAACCTCTAGTTTATTCAATGAATTTGTATCTCTCAAGAGTTCTTTCGGAGAGTCTGTAAAGCAGTTGTTGATTGGTGGAGAAAATCTATCTGTTAGACATGTTAAAAAGTTTATCAGCCATAACCCGACAATAAAACTGATTAATGGTTATGGACCTACAGAAACAACAACGTTTGCTCTGACAAATGAAATTACAAAAGCGGAAGGATTACGGATTCCAATAGGAAAACCAATCGGCAATACAGAAGTTTATATCATGCAGGATGAGCAAATTTGCCCTGTTGGTATAAAAGGTGAGATTTGTATTGGAGGTCAAGGTGTCAGTCGAGGATACTGGAACCGCCCTGAAATGACAGCAAACAGCTTTGTTTCACATCCATTCAAACCTAATGAACAGCTATATAGAACGGGTGATTTGGGATTCATCAACAGTGATGGGAAAATTGAATGTATCGGCAGAAAAGATAAGCAGATTAAATTAAGAGGTTTCCGAATTGAGTTGGCTGAAATTGAAAAGGAATTACTTCAAATTTCCAACATAAGAGAAGCAGCTGTTATTTTATCAGAAATCGAGAATACTCCGATTCTTTGTGCTTATATTGTCTGTGAGGAAACCGTAACTGAGAATATAATCAAGGCAGAACTTCATAAAAGATTACCTGATTATATGATCCCATCTCAAATGATTATGTTGGAAACTTTGCCGAAGACAATCAATGGAAAATTAGATTCGATAAAATTACCTAAACCTTCACTATCGATGACAGAAGCGTTTGTAGCTCCACGAAATGAGCAAGAGGTCTTAATAGCTGATGTGTTTAAAGAAATTTTCAGTTTAGAAAAAGTCAGTATAAATGATAGTTTTATTGATTTAGGTGGAGATTCAATCAAAGCAATCAAGGTAGTATCAAAAGTTAGAGAACAGGGATATAAGATTTTGGTCAGTGATATTCTGAGTCTGAAAAGAGTAGAAGGAATTGCTCAAGCTTTGATGATAGAGCAAGAGGTAAAATACGCTCAAGGAACTGTTTCAGGTAAGGTTAATCTGACGCCGATTCAGAAAACATTTTTCAAGAGAAAAATGACTAAGCAGCATTATTTCAATCAGTCGCTGCTGATTGAAGCGGATGAAAAGGTTGACTGCAATATATTAAGAGCTGTATTGAATAGTTTGGTCAAACATCATGATAATTTAAGATCAACTTTCAAAAACGAAGAACAGGTAATACACGATTTTACTGAAGAAAGATTTTTTGATTTGCAAGTCATTGATTTACGTAAGAATGATGCATGGAAAGAAGAGCTGATTTACCAGGCTGAACGTATCAAGAGCAGTATCAATCTTGAATCTGGTCTTTTATTTAAAATTGGTTTGATTTATACAGACGACAAGACATTTTTACTATTTTCGTTCCATCATTTGGTGATGGATGCAGTGTCCTTAAGGATCTTATTTGAAGATTTCCAAAATGCTTACGCAACACAGAAAAAAGGAGCATCAATTGTTTTACCTAAAAAGACAGCTTCCTTTATTGACTGGTCCAATTATCTAGAGAATGAAAAGAATGAAACAGCAATTCTGAAAACAAAAGATTATTGGACACAAGTAGAAAGTCAATTAATACATGCTGAGCTTCCTGTTGCACAGGAAATAGACGCTGATACTTCTTTTGACTGTTCAATTGTTTTAAATAAAGAGGATACCAAAAAGTTGCTTACTGAAATTTGTCATAAAACTGGAGCTGAAATGCAGCATTTATTGATGACAGCTGTTGCTAAAGCTGTAGGAGATGCAGGTAAACAAAAGAAAGTGGCACTGAATCTAGAAGGACATGGAAGAGAAATATTATCCAAACCGATTGAAACAGATCGAACAGTTGGTTGGTTTACAAGTGTTTATCCAATCATTTTTGATTTTTCAAAACAAGAGGTTTTACAGCAGCAAATAGGTTATGTGAAGGACGTATTTGAACAAGTTCCTCATGGAGGAGTTAGCTACGGGCTGACTGTCAATGGTGAAGTAGAGGAACCGTTCGCGGATATTACATTTAATTATTTAGGAGAAATGGAACGATCAGAGACGAAACAGATGGCATTTGTTTTATCTGATTTAGAGCATGGGCGGGATATAAGTGAAGAGAACAGTATTGGGGGAGCATTAGATATTACAGCTGTGCTTTTTGAAGGAAAAATGCATATTAATTTTTACCCGAATAAAGACAAATGGAAAAATATATTACTTTTGAAGAGGATCATTCAGGCAGCCTCAGAGAATCTACAAGAAATGCTAACGTCTAATTATTCAAATGCTTTTGTTGAGCAAAAGAGATCTATTTCAGAGAAAGACTCCATAATATTGACTTTATCCAAGTATAAGAGGAAAACAGTCCTTTATACCCTGTGTACAGAAGAGAAAGAATATACATTGTTATTTATAGAAAATCTGACCTATGAATTGAAGCAGGAAATCCAGCAGTATCTTTTCCGAAATGTTGAAATATCGAAAATCCCAGATTTTATTTTGCAATCGAAAGATATGACTTGGTTATCCCCTCAGATGAATGAGAAAGAGTTCAGACAGTTTATTTATGAACATTTGTTTGAGGCGGAAAAGGAATCGGATAATATAACTGATCAAGTAACAAAACTGTTGAGAGTAGAAGAGACATTTAAACCAACAGTCCTTCAAAGATATTATTTAGAAGATGTGAGAAAGAATATCAAGGAAACCATTCATGTAGTAGGTGCTTATACTAAAGAACAGATTATTGAAGCTATTCAACTCATCTGTTCTCATGAGAATATTTTGCGTTCAGCTTATGATGGAGAACAGTTGATTGTTTATCCATCTCTATCTAATATAGATTTTATTTCCCGTACGAGTTATCAGGGAGATGTGGAAGATTATTTGAATCAAGTAGTAGAGAACTATCCAATCGGTGCTAAATCTAACACTAAGATTCCATTATTATGTAAATTTGTGATTATACAACATACCGAAAAACACTATGATATTCATTTTATCGGCTGTCACTCAGTATGGGATAAAACAAGTACTGTTCTATTCCATAGAAAAATACTAAATATACTAGAGATGAATGAACCTCAGCAATCAGGTATTGCTGGCTTTAGGGATTACGCAGAAGAAATAAGAGATAAGCAGCCTCTGTCCTATCAAAAGGAAATTGAGGGCAGAATTCAGTTCGTGGAGGAATATTTATCTAAATTTGATAAAATACCGGAATTCGATTACTGTACAGTTTTCACGATAAAAATGGGCGCAGAAGTTGAAAGGCAGTATCAGAAGAGTCCATGGTTAATTATTCAGAAGATTATCAGTGAAATTATAAAAATTAATTTTTCATCGGATGATATTCCAGTGTTTTTATTACAAGAAGACAGACAGCAGTTGTCTGGAGACTATCAAGGAAGAATAGGTCCATTTTTAGATCTTTTACCGCTGACTATCAATCAGTCAAAAGAGCTTGAAGAAGAAATCAGTCTTCTTCAATCGATAAAAAAAGAAGAAAAAATAAACTATTTAGAGTTGATGGCTTCAAGAAAACTTCATCAAACAGACCTGATCGAAAAAGTGCCTACTGTTAATTTTCAAGGAGTTTTCGAATTAGATTATGACAGTTTTCTTCTCTTTTCACAGATGACGACAAATCTAGTATCGATGGAAATATATATAAACAATTATGCAGATAATTTGTTAGTATCCTTACCGGTGAGAAAAAATGAAGAAAGTCTTGTGAAAAATTGTTTAGACAATTTAATGGATGATCTGGAAAAGAGGTTTATAGCAAATGACAAAAAAATATATGTTTAGCATAAATGCAGACTATCACAGTCAAAGTGTTGATGAATGCGAATTGCAGAAAGACCTCATCACTGCATGGTCTGTTTATAAAGAGGTTGATCGTTTTTTACTGAATAAATCAGTTTATTTAGTGAAGAAGACAGGGGTATATGTGCTGAATGAAGGAGAAATAGAAAAAACCGACAGAATAACAGACGGTATTTTTCTATATCAAGCTGACATCATAGAGAAAGAAGTTTTACAAGGGAAAGAAAATATAGGTGTAGCTTACCAGAAACATAAAGATGAGAAAACTATATCATTTTCCATCACAGCTGACTCAGTGACAGAAGAGCAAGTAGGTTTATGGTGTGAACGAATTGAATTACTTTTAGAAAAAATAAAGAAGGCTGATTCTGCGGACCAGATGACTACACAAATGATTTCAGATTCAGAAAAAAATAAAATTCTAAGTAATTTCGTAAAATCTGATGAGCCATTTGAACTAAAGGATTATTTAATTGATTACCTAGAAGAACATGCAGTGTTACACGGAGAAAGGAAAGCTATTTCTTTTGGTACATCATACTTGACTTACCGAGAACTAAATGAGCGTGCCAATCAAATAGCTTATGAACTGGTGGCAAAAGGTGTTAAACCTAATGAAGTTATTGCGTTAATGTCAGAGCGGTCCTTGGACATGATTATTGGCATTTATGGAATATTAAAAGCTGGAGCGGCATATTTGCCGATTGACTTAAGCCATCCGAAGGAACGTATTTCATTTATGTTGAAAGATGCGGGAGTCAATGTAATTTTAACAGGATTACTACCAGCTGATATGGAGCTGAATAGTCAATTTGATATGATCAACGTTGTTTCCATAGCAGAAACAAAGAATCAACCTTGTTCAAGTCCAAAAGCACCTCGGGGAGATTTGGCTTATGTCATTTATACATCGGGGACTACTGGACAGCCAAAGGGTGTACTTTTGAAACAACGCGGTGTGATCAATTTGGCTGCTTGGCTTACAAAGTATGGAGACTATACCGAAGATACGAAAGTTTTACAAAATTTCAACTTTATTTTCGACGGATCCGTTCCTGAAATTTTTTCTTGTCTTGTTTCAGGATGTGAGCTTCATATTTTATCTGATGAAGAAAGAAAAGATCCTGAAAAGTTATTATCTTTGCTACCATACGCCCAAATCACAATGGTACCCTCCATGTTCAGGGAACTTTTAGACTATGCACAGAAGCATCAGAAAGTCGAACAGCTGAACAGCTTTGATCATTTATTTTTAGCTGCTGAACCAGTAACACAAGAGTTGATAGAAATATACAGCCGCTTACCAGGAGCAAAATTGGGGAAACTTCATAATAATTACGGTCCTACAGAGGCAACAGTTTGTGCCAGCTCATTTACTTTTGATGAATCTATAGATGGTCAGATCGTTCCTATCGGCAAACCAATTTCAAATGTCCATATTTTTATTTTGAATGGTGATGCTCTTTGCGGAATAGATATGATTGGTGAGATTTGTATAGGAGGTGCTGGTGTAAGTGAAGGATATCTGAACAAAGCTGAAATGACCGCAAGGAAATTCGTTAGGATCCCTGAATTAGGAAATCAACGTTTATATAGAACGGGTGATCTGGCATATTGGGATAAAGACGGTCAAATTATTTTACTTGGACGTAGTGATGATCAAATAAAAATTAACGGATATCGAGTGGAAACAAATGAAATAGAGTATTATTTACGGAAATATACTGGTGTAGTTGATGCTTTAGTAATGATTCAGTCTGTTCAAGGACAGTTAGAAATATGTGCATATTACGTGAGTGAGAAGGAAATTGAAGAAGGACATTTTTATCAAAAGCTGAGTCACTATCTCCCTGATTATTTGATGCCGAAACATTATATCAGGGTGTCCGAATTTCCTAAGACACTGAACGGAAAAATCGCCAAGCAAGAACTACCGATTCCGAGGAGAAAGAAAAAGATTAACAATGATAGAAAACTGACAGTAAAAGAGATGCTTGTTATTGAAGTAATGGAAGAAGTGCTTGGGCATGAGGGAATTTCTATAGAGGATAATTTTATTGCTTTAGGTGGAGATTCAATCAAGGCGATTCGAGTAGTATCTCGTATTCGTCAGAAGAACTACGACATCTCGATTAAGGTAATCATGAAAAACAAAATATTGAAGGATATTGCAAAAGAGATGGCAGAGCGTACAAAGATGGCTCCAGAAAAAGATGATTCAATCGGTCTTGTTCCATTGACTGCTATTCAAAAAGAATTTTTTGCTAGTGATTTACCGTTTCCGAATCATTTCAATCAGTCGATCCTGTTATCCACAAAAGAGCAATTGGATATTTCTATTTTAAAACAATCATTGGAGAAGTTAACTGAGCACCATTGTGTTTTACGAACTGTTTATGAAAAAGGGGAAGATCATTCAATTCAGCAAATAGTTAAGCAGATTGGAGAGCATGACTACTATGAATTGTTTGAATTTGACTATTCGCTGGATAATGAAGGGATGACTGAGGAAGAATATTTAACCAAAAAAAATAATGATATTCAGGAAAGTATAACGATGTTTAAACCGCCTTTATTCAAGGCCTCGCTGATAAAAGGAAAGAAAGAAAATTACCTGATGCTGACGGCACATCATTTAATTGTCGATGGTGTCTCTTGGCGGTTGATTATTGAAGATTTGAACACCTTGTATAAGAGTTTAGTAAAAGGAAACGATGTTCAGCTATTAGATAAAACAATCTCTTTTAAAACGTGGAGTAACAAAATTCAGAAATATCTATCAAATAAAGGGCTGACTAAAGAAATTGATTATTGGCTAGATGTTGAAGAGAAGATTAGAAAAATAGCACCCCCTTCCAAACCAATGACTGGAAAAGTACAGCAAATGGTGCATCAAACAGTCACTTTCTCTCAAACATTTACTGAAGATTTGCTCCTGAATTCTAATCAGGCATACGCAACGGAGATGAATGACCTTTTGTTGACCAGCCTATTTAGAGCAATGGTAGCCGTACAGCCATCTTCTATTTTGGGGGTATGCCTAGAAGGACATGGTAGAGAAATCTTAGATGAACTGATAGAAGTAGATAGAACAGTCGGCTGGTTTACTAGTGTCTATCCGGTAGCTGTTGAAAACTTAGCAGAAGAGTTACCGGTAGCGATTAAACAGGTCAAAGAACATCTGCGAAGAGTCCCTAAAAACGGTATTGGTTATGGAGTGTTAAGTCAGCTAGGTGATGTTGGTCTTAACAATATAAAGCCAAGTATTACATTCAATTATCTAGGTGAATTTGCTGATGATTCTTCAAATAAAATGTTTCAGCTGAGTAATAGTTTTTTTGGTAAAGAGGTCCATGATGAAAATATCTTTGGTACTAAAATTTCTATTAATACTGTAGTGATAGAAAAGAAATTCTCATGTACATTCAGTTTTGATCAAGCATACTTCTCAGAAGAATATATTAATAATTTAAGCGAAAATTTCCAAAGAGAGCTGAAGAACACTGTCCAACATTGTGTAGAACATATTGACCGAGTCAACTGTACCCCGTCTGATTTTGGTGAATACGTTTGGAAGATATCAGAATTTGAAGCAGTTCAAGAGACACTGGAGCAAAAAGGATTGACTGTTGCATCGATTTATCCCCTGACAAGTACTCAAGGCGGAATGTTATATGAAACATTGAAAAATCCTTTTCCAGGGAAATACATCGTGCAGAATGTATTACGGATTGTTGAGGATGTAGATACTATACAGTTAGAAAAAGCTATAGAATTACTGGCAAAAAAATATGGTGTTTTAAGATCGAAAATTATCTATCAGGAAGTCGCAATACCTAGACAGATAAAACTTGACAAGACGGACCAGTTATTCGTTTTTATAGATGCCTCGAATAAATCAGAAGTTGAAATACAGGAAATTATCGATAATGATGTACAGAAAGAAATAACTTTTGAAATGGAAAAACTGGTTCAGTTTACCTTGATCAAAACAAAGAAAGATTACCTGTTGCTATTTACTTTCCATCATATATTAATGGACGGCTGGTGCGGTCAACTTATTTATAGAGATCTGATTGCCTTTTATGATAAGCTCGAAGAATTTGATTTTGAAAGTCTTTACAGTACTCAAACTGAAAATAAAGTTTTTGAAGAATTCACAAGACAGGATGCTCCGGAGTCTTTAGATAAGCAATACGAATATTGGAACAATGTTTTATCTGCATTGGAACCGGCCAGAGAATTTCTGACAGGACCAGAGAAAATAACTTCAGAAACGACACCAGTTAAACTGCTATTAACTGAAAAGGAAACAGAAAAGATAGAGCAATTCTGTCATAAAAATGCATTGACAGTCAGTTCATTTTTTGAAATTGCTTGGGGAGTACTTCTTCAAAAATATACATTTACTAAAGATATTGTTTTTGGAAAAGTCGTTTCAGGCAGAGAGATAGCGATAGAAGGAATTGAAGAAAGTGTAGGCTTGTTTATTAATACGGTTCCTGTTCGAGTAACAGATAAAAATGGGAAAAGAATATCTGATTTATTTGAAGAACAAACGAATCAGAATATGGTCAGTATTGAGAACAGCCGCTGTTCCCTGAGTGAGATTCAACGGCAAAATAACATAGAGCTGAAAAGTCTGTATGAGTTTTCGACCTTTGGTGATAAGGAGTTCGGTCTTCCGAACAGTACTATAACATTGCAACTAGAGCAGGTGAATGAGCGTGCTGTATATCCGCTGACATTAAGCATCAAGCATATGGATGTACTGACAGTTGAGCTACTCTATGATCATCAAAAATACAATAGAGATTCTATTTTACGCATGAGTCATCGATTATATGTACTATTGATGAACTTGATGAAAAATGAAAATGATTTGGTAGCTGACCTATTGTTATTAGATGAAAATGAACAGCAGCAAATATATACAATCTTTAATCAAGAAACCTCTCCACCTGAAAATAAAACTAGTCTGAGTCAATTATTTATAGAACAAGTAGAAATGTATGCTGATAAACCAGCTGTTCGAAATCTAACTCGAACTTGGACGTATAAAGAATTAGATAACTGGTCAGATCATTATGCGGCGAGACTGAAGGAACTTAAGCTATCACCTGGCGCAGTAATTGGAATTGAAGCTAATCATAATGTAGAAACGATTATAGGGATTTTGGCGATCATAAAGATTGGTTGCGTATATCTTCCTATTGACGAGACGGTTCCTCCTCTACGAGCCCGCTTTATGTTGGAAGATGGGAATGCAAAAGGTTTAATTAAAACAAGTTCTAAAAAGTACAGCTATGAAGATAATTATCAACAAATAAGAATTGAATCAGTTGAAAGTGCAATTCCTTGTAATTCGGAGAAAATATCTGACTTTTATCCAGGGAGCCATGCCTATGTGATGTATACTTCTGGAACTACTGGACAGCCAAAAGGAGTTCTTATCGGGCAATCATCTGTCATTAATTTGGTGAAAAATTCCAATTACGTGCAATTGGATCAGAAAAAAATTATTCAAATGGGCTCTCTTTCTTTTGATGCGTCAACTTTTGAAATATGGGGCAGCTTATTAAATGGTGGTTGTTTGACCCTTTGTAAGAAAGAAGAATATATAGACGACGCTATATTGGCTGATATTATTGACAACCATCAGATTGATACGATGTTTATCACTACAGCATTATTCAATAAGTTGATCGAATTAAATCCAACAATATTCAAAAATATTGAACAACTCTATGTTGGAGGGGAACAAATATCAAGATCTCATGTTGAAAAATATTTACAAACAGGATTGGGTCGGATTCACAACATATATGGACCAACTGAGAATACAACGTTCTCGCTATTCCATCTAATTGATCCAAAAGATGATTTACAGTGTATACCTATTGGTAAACCGCTTAAAAATACTAAAGTCTTTTTGTTGAATGGAAAATCTGTTTGTGGTGTGGGAATGATTGGCGAAATATGTTTAGCAGGAAATGGTCTTGCTATTGGATATTTAAATAATCCGGAATTGAATGCAAAATCTTTTACACAATGTGAATTAGGAACAAAAGAACGAATCTATCGAACAGGAGATCTTGGACAATTGCTACCTAATGGTGAAATTGTATATGTGGGTCGAATCGATAAACAAATTAAAATTCGAGGTTATCGCATTGAATTAAATGAAATTACAAATAAACTGAAAGGAATTCCCGGAATCCAAAATAGTTTTGTTACTGTTGTAGAAAATGCAGGGAAAAAGCATATTGTAGCATATCTTATCGGTGAACAAATGTTGGAGGTAGTCAAAGAAAATCTGTCTGAGGCATTACCGGGATATATGATTCCATCAAAATTTATTCGGGTCGACGAGCTGAAGTTGAATTCTAATGGAAAAGTAGATGAGAAATTATTGCCAGAAGTGGACTTTAATGAAGAACAAGAGATTGTTCTGCCAAGTACGAGAGAAGAAGAAGTTGTTGCAGGTATTTTCTGTCAGGTTTTAAAACTGGAGCATGTTTCAGTAGAAACTTCTTTCTTTGAATTAGGTGGACACTCTTTACAGACTATGGAAGTTATTCGTGGAATCAAAGAGCAATTGAATGTTTCGCTACCATTAGAAGTTATCTATACAAGCGAGACAGTTCGTAATATATGTTTAAAAATAAATAAAAATCAAGAAATCGGCTGTGACTTTGAAATAGAAGCAGCAGAAGAGCTGGAGGTTTGAATGAAAAAAAGTTATAGAATGTCAGGAGCGCAGAAAAGGATTTTTGCTTTAGAAGAAATACAAGAGATGAAAAATGCTTATAATGTACCTATGATATTTCGTATAAATGGCTTGATTGATACACAGCAAATGTATGCAGCTTTGGAAAAATTACACGAGCATAACGAAGTACTACGTACAAGTTTCATTCATACAAAAGAATTATTTGTTCAGCAAATAAGTGAGAAAGTTCAGCCGATTTATCATTATAACGAACAAGAAACAGTTGATTTAAGGAAAGAACAGAAAAAATTTGTTCAAGCATTCGATCTAGGCGAAGCGCCGCTTATGAGGACAAAAGTCTTGTATGACAAACAATTAAATATCAGCTATCTGTTTATGGACCTCCATCATATCATTTATGATGGGGGGTCTTATGAGACTTTACTGACACAGTTGACCCGCTTCTATAATGGAGAAGAGGTTTTAAAGGCTGAACTGCAGTTTAAAGACTTTGCTGCTTGGCAGGAAAAGCAAAATTTACAGGCTGATGAGACGTATTGGCTAACAGAATTCATGGACGAGGTAGATTCTGCTGAGCTGAAAACTGATTTTCAAAGAACTCAGGAGCGAAACAATACAGGAAGCTATCTTGAAATACCCTTAAGTGACGAAATCATTAGGCAGACGAATGATCTAAGCAAAAAAATGGGTGTTTCTAATTACGTAATTTTTATGAGCGCATATATGCTACTAATCAGCCATTATTCAAGAAACGAAGAAATTATTTTAGGAACACCGATGTCAGGCAGGGTTCTGGCTCCGACAAAAGATATGATTGGGATGTTTGTAAATACCGTAGCAATTAAAGCGGAAATTGAAAATAATGCTACATTTAATGATTTGGTTCAGCAAGTCAATAAAAAAGTTACAGGAGCTATTCAACATCAAGCGTATCCTTTTGAAAAGTTGGTTGAAAAGATTCCACATCAAAAAGATCGTTCGCGCAACCCTATTTTTGATTTGTTTTTTGCTTATCAAGTCAATCCTGCCTCCACTTTTTATTTTGATAAACAACGTTTAGAATCAATAAAATATGAAAATGAGACAAGTAAATTTGATATTAGTACGGTTATCATAGAAGAAGATGGGAAGGTATTTGTTGAATGGACCTACATGGAGGCCTTGTATAAGAGATCGACAATTCAGCGATTAGCCCATCACTATCAAACATTACTTGCTGATGTTCTTGATAATCCAATGAAAAAAGTTGGAGAAAGCTCTATGGTTGACGCTAATGAACAAAATTTGATGTTAAAGGAGTTTAGTATAAATTCCTCCTTGTCATCAGATCGTAGGCTTGATAAAAAAGGCGAATCAATTAACTCTATGTTTGAAGAAATAGTAAACAAATGCCCAGATAAAATAGCTTTGATGATGGGGACAGAGCAACTTACCTATGCACAGCTGGATGAAAAAGCAAATAGAGTTGCTCATATAATACAGCAAAATCATAAAGCAGAAGATTTTTTAGTTGGAGTTTATCTAAAGCCTTCGTTGGATACAATTATTTCTATTTTCGGTATATTAAAATCTGGAAGGGCGTATATTCCTTTGGATACTGAATATCCACCGGAACGGTTGCGATATATCTGTGATGACAGTCGGATAAATACAGTTATCACGAATAATCAAAGTTTAAGCAAAGAATTAGAAGAATTAAAGTTAACAGTCATTAATATGGATCAGCTGCAGGAAACTAAATCGAAAGTTATCGTGGAAACAGTTAGTCCTGAAGACCTAGCATATATCATTTATACCTCAGGTACGACCGGAAATCCTAAAGGAGTAATGATTGAGCATCATTCAGTAGTTAATTTAGCCAAATGGAAAAGCAAGTTTGGTGAATATAATGAAGAGGCAATTATTCTACAAAATTTTAACTATATTTTTGATGGTTCTGTTTGGGAGATATTCCCTCCGCTATTAAGTGGTAATACTTTAGAAATTGTTCCAGAGGAGTGTCGAAAAGAACCAGATCGGTTATTGAAATTATTGCCGAATAGACATATTACAATCGTACCGACTTTGTTCAACTCACTTCTCGACTATGCAAAGGAAAATGACATGGTTCATTTATTGTCTCAGATGAAACGTGTTTATTTAGCAGCAGAACCTGTTACTAAAGATATTCTCGATAAATATAAGAATATCTGTAAGGCTGATTTAAGTAAAATATCCAATTGTTATGGTCCAACTGAAGGAACTGTCTGTTGCTCAGCTAATAATTTTGGAGAAAACAATATCGTGGGCTCCAATCAAATTGGCGGGCCAATAGCCAACGTATCGATATATATTATGAGAGACGATCAGCTTTGCGGAATTGGTGTACCTGGTGAGCTTTGTATTGCAGGCAGTGGTGTTGCTAGAGGCTATTTAAATAAATCTGAGTTGACTAAGGAGAAGTTTCTACCTGATCCATTTGTGATTGATCAGCGATTATATCGCACAGGAGATTTAGCTCGTTGGGACGAAAAAGGAAATATTGAATATTTAGGTCGAATCGATGAGCAAGTCAAAATTCGAGGTTTTAGAGTTGAACTTTCAGAAGTGGAAGAGCATATTCGTAGGTTGTCTGGAGTAAAGGATGCTGTTTGTATAAAAAGTGTATTAAATCAGACAGAAGCTTTAGTAGGATATGTAATCGGTACTGCTGAAATGGATATGGAACAATTGAAAAAAGATCTTCAGCAAACTTTACCAGATTATATGGTTCCACAAGTTATTATGCAGGTAGACTATTTCCCGATGACGAGAAATGGAAAAATAGCTAAGCGACTTTTACCTGAGCCGAAAATCAGCCTAAATAAACAAATCATGATGCCTAGAACCGAAGAAGAAAGAGAAATTGTTGCTGTTTTTAAATCAGTTCTGGGTGTAGAAGATATGGGAATCGATGATAGTTTCTTCATGCTGGGAGGGGACTCGATTAAAGCGATTCGAATTGTTTCTAAGCTTCGTGAGTTAGGGATTCACTTTGATGTAAAAACAATCATGGAGCAAAAAACGATTATCAATATTCAAAATGCTTTAGGCGATTCTGAAGTAACTAAGATAGACCAGAGTGAAGTATCTGGTGTTTTCATTCCGACACCTGTTCAGCAAAGATTTCTCCAAAGCAATTTAGAAGAGCCTGATCATTTCAATCAAGCTATGATGTTTGAATACTCCGATAAAATCGATATTGATATATTAGAAAAAATGATGTTTGAATTACTGAAGCATCATGACCTTCTACGTACAATCGTAAAAGAACAGGAGCTGTATATTCGGAAAAGTGAAGAAATCACTGAGCAGTTGATTCAAATCAATGATTTGAGCCATATTTCAGATTCAAAGGAAAAAGAGCAGCTAATTGCTGAGCATGTTGATCAAATTCATCATGAAATAGACAGAACAGTGTCTATGGTTAAAGCAGCGGTATTTGAAACTGGCACAAAGAATTATTTATTCCTTTGTGTACATCATTTAGTGATCGATGGCATATCGTGGAGAATATTGTTGGAAGATTTGAATCATCTGTACGAAAAAATAAGAAAGAATTCTCCAGTTAGATTAGGACAAAAAACAGAATCCTATAAATCATGGAGTGAACAGTTGAAACAGTTTGCCGGTACAGTACAGGCCCAGTCAGAATTACCTTATTGGAAAGCTGTTACTAATCGAGTGATAGAAAGCAAGTTTTTAAATTCTGATGCTGAAGGATATGAACAGGGGTATATTGAAGCTTCATTATCTCAAGAGCAGACTGAGCAATTACTTTATCAAATAGGTAAAGCTTTTAATACTTCTGTGTTTGAAAGTATTACGGCTGCATTAATTCGGTCGTTAGGTCAGTACCATCAGAAAAAACAGGTATCTGTATTGATTGAAGGTCATGGACGTGAAGACTTATATGAACGTATTCATATAGACAGAACAGTTGGCTGGTTTACCTCTACGTATCCTATTGTTGTGGAACATGGAGAGAAAAGCATTCGGGAAAGCTTTGGACAAATCAAACGAGCTTTACAAGGAGTTCCTAATAAAGGGATCGGCTATAATTTACTAACTGCTTATCAAGAGGAAACGACATTTGCTGAGCCAGAAGTTACATTGAATTATTTAGGACAATTTAGAAATGAAACACTTTCAAATGAAGATCAATTTAAAATCAGTGATCTTCCTGTAGGAGAGGAATTCAGCTCTAAGAATAATTTTAGTACACCTATTTCCTTCAATATAGTTATCATCAATAATCAGATGGACATAAAAATACTGTTTAATGCTAAAAAAATTACTAAACTAGAAATGGAAGATCTACTGAAACTATTTAAGAAGTCTGTTCTTGAACTTATTGAATACTGTCAGAAAGAACTTGAAAAACCACAGACTTACCAAGAACTGATTCTGCCTGAGTTGGAATTGGAGCGTCTTGTTGCTTCAGTTGATGGAAGCGGTAGAAAAATTGAGAAACTGATTCCTTTAACTGCAATGCAGGAAGGAATTCTATATCATTATTTATCTGAGCCTCAATCAACGAATTATATTGTGCAATCAGTATACAGTAATCCGAAAAAATTTGATGTAAAAGTAATTCAAGAAGTTCTTGATCTATTGAGTAAAAAGTATGAAATCATCAGAAGTCGTGTTGCATGCAGTCAATATTCTGAGCCGAGACTAGTTATTTTGAAACAAGATGATTTATTGCTTGATGCCTATACTTTGGATGAAAACGAGAAAATTGAAGAAGTTGCACAAAGGAAAATACTTCAGGGCTTTGATTTAGAAAATGAGAGTCCATTTAAATTAACTATTGTAGAGGGGCAGGAAATTGATCAAAATTATCTGATATTCACTTTCCACCATATTGCGATGGACGGCTGGTGTATGTCGATCTTATTGAATGATTTCACTAAGTTTTACGGAGAATTGACTACTGGTAAGATTGTCAAGGATTTAGAAGAAGAAGTGGCACAAAATAAACAGGCAAGTTTGAGTGATATCGTCAAGGCAAATGAAAGCCAAAATAAAACAGAAGCTAGAGAGTATTGGCGAGAGCTTTTGAAAGATTATAATGCAGTCAATCACATTTCTCCTTTATATAAACAAGGTGAAATAAAAGAAGAAAGAATCCGTAAGGTAAGTAAGATAGATAAAAAAGTTCCTGCTGAAGTCAATCAAAAAATTAACCAACTGGTTAAGGGGTATGGGGTAACTAAAAATACTATTTTTGAGGCAGTCTGGGGCTTAGTTCTGCATAAATTCAATTATACAAATGATACAGTATTTGGGAAAATCGTATCAGGTAGAGATATTGCAATTTCTGGAGCAGAAGAAATGTTAGGGCTGTTTATTAACATGATTCCAGTTCGAATCAGAACTGAAGAAGGAATGACTGTAGCTGAGCTATTGAAAAAAGTACAGGATCAGGCAATAAACTCTAGTGAATACGATAAATATCCATTGGCTGAAATTAACTTATTGACAGCTAGTCAGGAAAATTTAATACAAACAATGATCGCTTTTGAAAATTACTATAAAATGGAAGAAAATGCATCGGATTTGAATTTAGATTTGATTGATGCAAGTGAAGAAACTCATTATCCACTTTCATTAAGTGTTTATGAAAAAGACGGCTTGAATCTTTCGTTTTTATACAAGTATGATTTATATACTCAAAGTGAAATAGAGCGACTTTCCGGTTATTTTATGACTATATTAACGAAAATAGTCATAAATCCAGATGGTCTAATTGCTGATGTGGCACACACGGAGTCTCAACGAGTAGAAGAATTACTTCTATTAAATAATCAGCCAGTACCTTATCCAAGTGAACTTTCAATCGTTGAATTATTTAAAAAACAGGTATCCCTTTATTCGGATAAAGTTGTTTTAGAAGATGAATCGGACAGATTTACGTATGAAGAAGTAGATAGAATTTCTGATCAGATTGCTTCTGGTCTGGCAGAACAGGGAATTAAAGAAAAGGATATCGTTGGATTTATCTCAGATAAGCGTGCGGCTACTATTATTTTAATGGTCGGTATATTGAAAAGCGGTGCAACCTATCTACCTTTAGATCCTAACTATCCTGTAGAGCGAATGAATATGATTTTGACAGACAGCCAATGTAAACTATGTGTTGTTATGGAGGATGAAGCTAATCTGTTAGCAGTCCCAGTAATAAATTATAGTGAATTAATAAAGTCAGCAACTCAGGTCAGTCTGCCGTCGATTACGGCTTCTACTCCGGCGTACTTAATTTATACTTCCGGTACTACAGGAAAGCCTAAAGGGGTATTAATTAATCAAAGAAGTATCATTCGTTTAGTTATAAATACAAACTATTGTGATTTTTTGAATATCCGTTTACTTCAAGCTGGATCTATGGCTTTTGATGCGGCAACCTTTGAAATTTGGGGAGCCCTTCTAAATGGCGGCTATTTGTACGTTGCATCTGAAAACGGACTCAGCAATGTAGAGATATTTAAAGCAATGATTAAAAATCATGACATTTCAACAATGTTTATAACTACTGCTTTATTTAATTCATTGATTGACTTAGACAATAAAGCTTTTGAAGGTCTGACTCAATTGTATGTTGGCGGAGAAAAAGCTTCAGAGCAGCATATGAACAAGTGTTTAGTAGAAACACCGTCTGTAAAATTAAATAATATTTATGGACCTACAGAAAATACAACTTTTACTACCTATTATCCTGTAAAAGATATTGAAAAATCTCCATCTTTGCCTATTGGGAAGCCGATTTCCAATACACAAGTTTATCTATTTGATGTCTATGGACAGTTATGTGATGTGGGGATGCCTGGAGAGCTGATTATCGGAGGAGACGGGTTGGCTGAAGGCTATTTAAATCGTCCAGAACTGACGGAAGAAAAGTTTATTACCCATCCTTTAATCCCTAATCAAATATTATATAGAACAGGCGATATTGTTCGAATGAATGAAATGGGAGATATTGAATATCTTGATCGATCAGATGAACAGATCAAGATTCGTGGTTTCAGGATCGAATTGGGGGAGATTGTCAGTCGTCTTGTTGAGCTGAATGAAGTTCAGGAAGCTTATGTTACGGTCGAAAAAGAGACTGGAGATCCTCACCTGATTGCGTATCTTGTTGGAAAAGAAACGATTTCTATTGAAACTGTGAAGCAAAAGCTTCGGGAGGTATTACCGGAGTATATGATTCCAATATCGTGGATTCAATTACCTAATTTGCCGCTAAATAGCAATGGTAAAGTGGATAAGTTGAAGCTGCCTAAAATTGAACGAAAGTTGAATCAACCTGATGCTTGGGAAGCACGATCAGAAACTGAGAAGCTTGTGGGAACTATTTTTGAGGAAGTGCTTGAAGTCAGCGGAATTGGTTTGGAGGAAGATTTCTATAAACTGGGTGGTCACTCCTTAAGAACTATGCGCGTAATTAGTAAAATCGATGCAGTATTCAATGTGACTTTGACGATCAAGGAAATTAAAGAGTTAGCTACGATTTCAGCAGTTTCAAAAACTATTGATTCGGAAAAAATTCATAAAGAACAACCGATTATGCAGATAAAACCAGTTACCAATGAAACAGCTGAATATCTGTTGAGCCCTGCACAAAACCGTATGTATCTCTTAAGTGAGTTGCATAAAGAATCGACACTCTATAACATTCCTACAGCTCTTTCTGTTGAAGGTTTTGTTGATACGGTGCAATTGGAAAAAGCGTTTGTTCAGCTGATTGAGCGTCATGAATCTTTGCGAACAAACTTCTATTTGAAGGATGGTCATCCTGTTCAAGCGGTAAAGGATAAGATAACTTTCAAATTAGAGAGTAAAAAAGGGACAAAAGAGCAACTAAAAGATATGTATGACGATTTTGTCCAGCCATTTGATCTGGCAGAGGACTGTTTGATTCGAGCACTCTTTATAGAAATAACAGGTGGAGACAATATTTTATTGGTAGACATTCACCATATCATTTCCGATGGAGCTTCAACAACAATTTGGATTGAAGAACTGCTTTCTCTGTATATAGGAGAAGAGCTTACCCCAATAGAGCTGCACTATAAAGATTTTGCTGCCTGGCAGAATCAGGTCGATTTATCTGAACAGGAGAAATATTGGTTAGAAGAATTTTCAGGAGAAATTCCTACTTTGAATATTCGAACAGACTATCCAAGACCGAATATTCCAACGAATAAAGGGGAAAGTTTTATTAGTATAATGCCTGACGAGTTGAGGAACCATTTAAGAGCGTTTTGTCAGGAGCATAAATATACAGAATATACAGTATTGATGACTGCTTTCACACTGTTGCTGAGTAAATATAGCAGGCAGGATGAAATTGTTGTGGGAACACCTTTCAGTGGAAGAAACCATGAGGTTACTCAGAATATGCTTGGAATGTTCGTCAATACATTACCGATTCGTAACCAGATTGATGAAAAGCAAACATTTATTGACTTGGCAGACAGGGTTCAAGATAAATGTTTAGATGCTTTCCAAAATCACGCATATCCGCTTGAGGAATTGGTAAACAAGGTCACTGTTGTAAGAGACATATCCCGTAATCCACTGTTCAGTGTTATGTTTGCACTTCAAAATGACAATGATATAAAAATGCAGACTGCAGATTTTTCAATGTCATTCTTGGAAATTAAAAGTAAGGTTTCGAAATTTGACATAACATTGAGCATGAGTGAACTTAGTGGTCAATACCATTTATATTGGGAGTATGCGACAGATTTATTCAAAGAAGAAACAATATCCCGTTTATCTGAACATTTTCTATATCTTTTAGGTTCTGTTTTGAATGATCCGTTGGGAGTAGTGGGCACGGTACAGATGCTGCCAGAAAAAGAGCAGCAATTCTTACTGGAGAAAAATTATCAAAACTATGAACAATATAGCTCCATAACATTTTTGGATTATTTTAGAGAAGCAGTAGCTCGTTTTCCTGAGAAAAATGCTGTTAGATTCGAAGATAAAGTGATTACCTATAGAGAACTAGATGAGAAATCAACGATTTTGGCTAGTCAGCTACGACGGAAGGGAATTCAATCAGAAGATATCTCTGCATTGGTGATGGATAAATCAATTGAAATGTTTATAGCGATGTTAGGGATAATTAAAGCAGGCGGTGCCTATTTACCTTTAGATCCTAAGCACCCAATCGACCGCTTGATGTTTATCTTGACAGACAGTCAGACTAAATTTGTTCTATTCAATAATGAAGAAGGTAAGCTTCTTAGTGAGCAGGCAGATGAAAACGTAATATTCATAAACATGAATGAAATGAATCTGACAGCTTCTGAGGATATTTTTCTCCCACCGGTTGCACCTAATCAGTTGATGTATGTCATCTACACATCTGGTACAACTGGAAATCCTAAGGGTGTTATGCTGGAGCACAGAGGAGTAGTAAACCTAATTCAATCATTGAACTCAATTTTGAAGGTTAATGAACAATCTCTTGTTTTGCAATGTTTCAACTATATATTTGACGGATCGGTCTTTGAAATTTTCCCTTCTTTAGCGCTAGGGGCTACTTTAGATATAGTTTTAGAAAATGAATTGACTAATCCTAAAATAATGCTTCAAAAAATGGCTAACCATTTTGTTGTATTGACACCGAGTTTATTCAATATGATTTTAGATTATGCAATTGAAAGCGGACAAACTGAAAAATTAGTCGAGATTGAGACTTTATGTTTCGGTGGTGAGGCTGTTTCAATAGAGATGATCGATAAATATCGCAGTATAGCTGGAAGTGATCTTACTAAGCTGTACAACTGCTATGGTCCTAGTGAGGTAACAGTATGGGCTACAGTTCAGCAGTATTCAGAAGCGGAAGAGTATAAACAAAATTCGATCGGTTATCCAATTAACCAGACAAGTGTTCTATGTATGAATAACCATTTACTAAGTGGAATAGGTATCCCAGGTGAAATATATATTGCAGGATGCGGTCTTGCACGGGGCTATTTAAATAATAGTGAATTGACAGAACAGACATTTACATTTAATGACCAACTAGGACAACGTGTCTACCGTACCGGAGATTTGGGATATGTGAATGAGAAGGGTCAAGTAATCTATATTGGTCGAGTGGATGAGCAAGTAAAAATTCGTGGATTTAGGATTGAACTGGAAGAAATCGAACGTTGTCTGAAAGCTATTCCAACTGTCAATAATGCAGCAGTAACTGTTTACACTAATGAAAACGGAGAAAAGACATTATGTGCTTATCTTATTGGTTCAGAGGAGCTTCTAGATTCTGAAATCAAGTATGAACTGGCTAAACATTTACCAGGGTATATGCTTCCGGAATTTTATCAATATATTGAACAATTTAGTTTCGGTAGAACCGGAAAGCTGGATAAGAAGAGCTTACCTGCTCCAACGATGAAAAAAAGAACGGGGAATGAAGTATTACCAACAAATGAAACGGAAGAAAAAATCGTTCATCTATTTGAAAAAGTGCTACAGCAATCAATAATCAGTATTGAAGACGACTTTTTTGCAATGGGTGGGAATTCACTAAATGCTTCTGTTCTATCTTATAGTATAGAAAAAGAATTTAATAAGAAAATCCCTTTAATTGAAATATTCAAATTGAAAACTCCCGAAAAAATTGCAAGAATGCTAAATGATTTGGCAGACGTGCGGGAAGTATACGAAGAATTGCCAATGAATGGCGAATTGGAAGAGTTCGAAATTTTTTAACTAGTAAAAGCATGCGAGGTAAAACATTCTACTCAAACAATGTTTTGCCTCTGCATGATAAATAATTTGAGGAGATGAAATATGAAGAAATACCTTAAGCAGAATAAAGGGCTTGTGCTTATTACGACTATACTGGGAGGTTTAAGTGGAGCTTCTACTGCATTGATTGCATTGCTGCTGCAAAAGATTATTGATGCAGCAACAAATGGTGATTTTTCGACGTTCGAAAATATGATGTATCTTTCGATCATATTTTTCCTAGGAATGGGTTTAGTAAAATATCTGTATTCATTATGCGGAAAACAATTGATAAAGAAAATTGTCTACTCTATGAGAAGTGATGTTTTTCTCGGAGTGATGAGGAAAAATCATCAGGAGTTCGCTGAAAAAAATACAGCTAGCTACTTATCGATCGTTACAAATGATGTTAAAGCAATTGAGGAAAACTTTTTACAACCATTACTTTTATGTCTGCAGAATGCATTTGTATTTGTATTCGCCTTAGTTATTCTACTGACGTTAAGTCCGATAATCACGCTTAGTTTATTCGGCTGCCTAATCATCATGTCTGTAGTACCAGCGCTGTTCGGTAAACCATTGCAGACGAAACAGGAGAAAACTTCCGTTCAAGCATCTTTATTCACAGAAAAATCGAAAGATCTATTTTCGGGCTTTGAAGTAATCAAAGATTATGAAATGGAATCTGATAGTACCAATGAATTTGAAAAGTCTAACACGAGTCTTGTAAAAACAAAGTTTTCATTTGATAAATTATTAGCTGTTAATGAAGCACTATCTGAAGTGATTGCTATGGGAACTATTTTTTTGGTTATTTTCATCGGTTCCTATCAAGTACTACATCAAGAAATGACATTAGGATCTTTAGTAGCTATTGTTCAGTTGACTAGCATTTTTATTAGTCCAGTGATCATGATTATGCAAAATACTACAAAAATGAAAAGTGTTGGCCCATTGATCGCAAAGGTAGAAGAATTGACGGTGAAAAAAATAGAGGAAACAGTGGCATTACCTCAGCCAACATTTTCGGATAAAATTGTCTGTAAAAACCTTTCATTCTCTTATAAAGAAAATCAGCCAGTATTATCGAATATAAATCTGATTTTTGAAAAAGGAAAAAAATATGCTGTAGTCGGACCAAGCGGCAGTGGAAAATCTACAATGATCAATCTACTAACGTCAACTTTAACCAATTATGATGGAGAAATTTTGTATGATAATCAAGAAATTAGAAAGATAGATAAGAAGGGGATAAAGAATTTATGTTCTATTATTCATCAGAACGTTTATCTATTCAATACAACGATTGCCCATAATATTTGTTTGAGCAAGACTTATACCGAAAAAGAGCAAAAGCTTGCAATGGCAGCTAGCGGTGTTTCTCAATTTATTGATATAGATGAAACCGGATTGGACATACCAGTAAAAGAAAATGGCTCTAATTTTTCGGGCGGACAAAAACAAAGAATTGTAATGGCACGGGCATTGATTCGTAAATCACCTTTGCTAGTTCTGGATGAAGGAACCTCTGCATTGGATATGCAGACGGCCTATCAGGTAGAAAAAGATCTACTAGATATTCCTGAACAGACATTGATTACAATTACGCATAAATTGGATCAAAACTTACTATCTCAGTATGATTCAATAATCTTTATGGAAGACGGAAAAGTCGTTGATGCAGGATCATTTAATAAAATATATCAACCAACATCCAGATTCTATCAATTTATGAATATAGAGAATGAACTAAAAGAGGTGTGAATATGAAACCTATAAAATTAATTTCTCTGGTGTCGTCAGTTACAATTTCTAGTTTATTAGCTAAAAAGGTTTATGCCAATTATCAATCTAAAGGGATTGAGTCAGAAAAAAAAATGTGTAAATTTGATTTATCTAAGATTGACCAACTGAATATATTTTTTGAGAGAGGTCAGGGAAAAATTGAACACATTCCCGGTAATCATCTTGAAATTGAATATTATTTTACGAATAGGGAACAGGCAAAATCATTTGTCTTTACAGAGAATTTGAAAGGTAGCCAGCTTTCTCTTCAATTGAAAAGAGAAAATCCTTTAATGCCTTTAAATTTCTTCAATGGAATTTATATTCAAATTAAACTGCCAGAATCTTATATGGGGCAAGTCGGTATCAAATCGACAACAGGTTCAATCATAGCCGATGATCTTATTGTTCCAAATGCCTCTTTTAAAACCGATACAGGAAATATAACTGTTCGATCTTTAGTTGGAAAAGATGTATCCATCAAATCAACAACTGGAGATATCACAATGGGTAGCTTAGACAGTGAAGATGACAACAGCCAAGCTCTTATTTCAAGCACTACAGGGAAAATAACAGTTATTCATAATAAGCTGTTCCGTAGGGAATTCATCAAAACAACCACAGGAGCTATTGAGTTGACCATCAATCCAAGCTTAAGTGATTACTGTATTAAGATAGAAAGTTTCGTGAAAAATGGAAGATGTAGCTCAGAAATCGTGGGTGACCCAACCAATGAAATTAATATTAAAACAACAACCGGAAACGTTAATAGATTATAAAATTAAAAGTTGAATGGAGAAAAAATATGTATTTATCTGGCTTGCCAATTCCGTCATTTTTACCAAGAGTGGATGAAAGTGTTGTTCAAATGGGGAATGTCGTTTTTATTATTTTCGGCATTGTCTGTGTCTTGATTGGATTACTTATCTTGTTGTTAAATAGAAAGAGAAAAAATAAAACTCAAAAAATTGTCGGTTCAGGATTTTTGATTGTAGGACTACTATCTTTGATTAATAATGTGTTTCAATATCTGTTCTGGAGTTAAAACATGTGATTGACATCAAGAAAAGTAAACAAACAATCTAGCTAAAGAAAAAAATGTGTGAGTATATGAAATGAAAGATTACAAGACTGTGAAAAGCTCATATTGAGAAAATTGAAAGTATAAACTTTATCAAGTCTTACCGTAAAGTGAAGTGACACCTAAAAGTTAGATATGGTATTTCATTTGGCAGTGGTTTGGGCATGAGTTCGATAATATATGAGGGCACTGAAAAACTTCAATTGGTTCCACTTAGCGAGGTATTCGACGATTCAATCGTCGAATACCTCGCCTTTTTAATTTATAATTGAGAGACTAAATGCAGGTGGTGTTCTCAATGATTTCAAACCAAGAGACTTTCAACTTAAGTCCATATATGGCCATTTACGATATTGTCGTGCCAAAAGATAATATGCTTCGTCAAATTAACGAACTAGTGGATTTCTCATTCATTTTAGAAGAATTGAAAACAAAATATTGTTTAGACAATGGAAGAAATGCGATTCCTCCGATTCGAATGTTTAAGTACTTATTGTTAAAAGCCATTTTTAATGTATCTGATGTAGACCTTGTCGAACGTTCAAAATATGACATGTCTTTCAAGTATTTTTTAGGAATGGCGCCAGAAGATGACGTGATTGATTCAAGCTCACTCACAAAATTCCGCAGACTTCGTCTTCAAGACGTAAGTTTATTAGATATGCTCATTGGAAAAACAGTTGAAATCGCACTCGAAAAGAACATTATCAAAAGTAAAACAATCATTGTGGACGCAACACATACCAAAGCACGTTATAACCAAAAATCACCGAAAGAATTTTTACAAGAAAAATCAAGACATACCCGCAAAGCAGTGTATCAATTTGATAAATCCATGAAAGAAAAATTTCCAAAGAAGAATACTTCTAACGAAGTAAAAG
>NZ_JBNNUW010000030.1:0-51837 GCF_050280125.1 Lysinibacillus sp. NPDC093692 | reverse complement strand
TCTCCGATTGTTCTTAAACTTTCATTCCCAAATAAATATCTTTGAACAGCTTCTAATTTCACTTTTTCTTTAAATTTAACCATACAAAAACTGCACCTCCAATTGTTAGATTGAGTGTCTAATAATTGGGGAGCAGTTCAAAAAAAGTGGAGGGCTTTTATTATGCAGAAAAGGAAGGTGTCAGATGAAAACAGATACGTTATATACATCGTTTATTGGCGGTACAATGGCATGGATAGGATACCTTATTGGAGGTATTGACCACTTAATAAAAGCGTTAGTTATATTTATGATCATCGACTATACACTTGGATTTATGGTTAGTTTGGTGTTCAAGAAAACTGAAAGTAAAAAGATGTTTAAGGGCTTAATCAAAAAGACGGCTATGGTATTAATGGTAATCGCAGCTGTGCAATTAGATTTAGCAACCGAAAGTGGGAATTTTATGCGAAACGCTATGATTCTTTTCCTTATTGGTATGGAAGGTATCAGCATGATTGAAAATTTAGGTAAGCTGGGAATCAAAGTACCAAAGTTTTTAACGAATGCATTTACACAGCTTTAAATTGATAATGATGACAAGCCAAAGGACGGTGAAACGAAATGAGCAAAATTATTGATATATCACATCACCAGGGAGATATTGATTGGTCAAAGGCAAGCAAAGAAGTTGATTTAGCTATTATCCGCACCCAATATGGAACGAGTACTATTGACCGTAAATATGTACGAAATATTAACGGATGTAAAAAGTACAACGTGCCATTCGCAGTATACATTTATGTAACATTCAAAAATAAAGCTGAGGCATTGGTGCAGGCGAAAGACTTCTACGAACGAGCGCAAGCGCATAAGCCGTTATTTTACGTTGTGGACGTTGAGGAAAGTTTCGGAGCAAGCGTTCAAAATATCGTAAAATGTACACAAGCATTTGTCGATTATTTAAAAGGCAAAGGCGTCAAGGTTGGACTATACACAGGACACCATTTTTTCAAGCCGTACCAGATGGACACGGTTAAAAACTATGATTTCCTATGGATTCCGCGCTACAGCCTCACGAGTGCGCCGGGTTTAAAGCTTGATTATCCATGTGATTTATGGCAGTTCACGGAGAAGGGGACAGTTGCAGGAATCAAAGGTAACGTGGATTTAAATGTACTTAACGGATCTAAGACATTATCTTGGTTTACTATTAAAAATGAGGAAGACAATAAGCCAAAACCAATTGTAAAGGATGATAATACAATGAAATTTTCGAATGAGACAACAGAGGCTGCAGTACGAGACCACATTAAATAAACAGTAGATAAAAAGCTAATTGATAAGTCATGGCTAGATAAATTTGATTCTGGAACTATGACAAATGGTGATTATGAAGGTTTGAAGCTTATCATTGTTCAACGTGAAAATAATAAGAAATAGTTCGTTTTAGTACGGTACCCAAATATATTCATCATAATTTACTTAGTTTATAGTTAATGAGTTCGCTTTTACACTAGACAAATATGATTTTTTAACATATAGTTGATGTAATAAAATCGTTTGCAAGGGAACAATGAATTCACATATTACAAAGAGTAATCGTGTTTTGTTAGATACTTTTTGTAATATGTGAATTTTTTTCTTTTAAAGTAGTATGATTTTATTTAATACAATTAATGGAGGTCATTATAAATGGCACAAGGTACAGTGAAATGGTTTAACGCAGACAAAGGTTTTGGTTTCATCGAAATGGAAGGCGGGAAAGATGTATTCGCACACTTCTCAGCTATCCAAGGTGACGGATTCAAATCACTTGAAGAAGGTCAAAAAGTTGAATTCTCAGTAGAAGATGGCCAACGTGGACCACAAGCTGCAAACATCGTAAAACTTTAATTTTTAATGAAGAAAACCACTCATTAGTAGAGTGGAATTTGTTTAGGTTGTTGTGTTGTTTATTAATGTAAGATTTCATATTTTTCCTAAACCTAAACTTCAAAAAAAGCCCAGGTACTCATTAATTTGAGCCTGGGCTTTTTTTATTTCCACAAATTATTCCTTGTCAAAATACAAACAACTGTTCTAAAATAATACAAACGAATGTTCTTGCATGGGAGTGGGATTGTATGTTGAATATTGAACAACGTCAATTATTTCATAAGTTTGTGATTTTAGATATGGCGATTCAATCATTACAGCGTGATTTCAAAGTGATAGAAAATCTAAAAATGAGTAAGGTCTACTTGCCAATCCTCGAAAAGCTTCTAAAGGACATAACACAAGATTATTACAACTCAAAGAGGCTGTTAGCCAAAGCTAAAATCAGAGTCGTGAAGTGGGAAAAGATAGACGAATACTTTAGTGATGTACATGTAGCGACTGCAGGGAATGATGTTGTTCTTCGATATGCCAACCAAGCAATCAAAACGCAGGTTGAAAATTTATTATTAAGTCACCAAAATAAAGACCAGGCGCTCAATTGAAAGTGAGTACCTGGTCATTTTTGATTAATATTCTCTTACTTCAAATGAAGCAATCTTATCATGTACGATATATTCAGTTACCTTTTTATAAGGTGAAATAGTTTTAGTGAATTTGAATGTTGAAGTACCTTGTGCACTATCAAACCATTTCAAATAGTCATTTAATACTTTATTGGTAACGTCATACTCTTTTGTTATACCGTTAACTAATGTAATACTTAAAATAGCATTTGAAGATTCATTGCTTGGTTTCTTAACAATTACTGTACTAGTGGCTGTAATATCAGTGCCTTCAATTTTGGCTGTAATACTTGCTTCACCTTCACGAACTGCAGTTACATTACCATCTTGATCTACAGTGGCAATACTTTCATCACTAGAAGACCATATTACTTTTGCAGAATCTGGAGTAACTGTAGCCGTTAATTTATCTTGACTTCCTTCTAGTAGTTCTAAATTATTTTTGTCTAATGTGATGGATTGAACATCGGGAACTTCACCTGAAGATAATAATTGTCCATCGACGTCAATTGCATCAATTTCGAAGGGTTTTGTTATATCAAGGTTTTTAATTACAATTAAATGTGTACCAGAAGATAAATTATTTTTTTCGTAGACTAATCTCTGGTATACAGTTGCATGATTCAATTGAGTATTATAAGAATATGTATCAACAACGTTACCATCTATACTGACTTCTACGCTTGAACTTCTGTTATGATAAATCGCTCCAAAAATTCTAAATTTAGTTCCACTAATAATAAAAGATGCAGTGTTATTATTTCCGAAAAACGCTGTTGTTCCTTTGTAAAACTTCTCAAAAGTGGGAACAGAATAATCCGTAAGATTTCCAATAGTTATTTTAGGGTTATTCCCATCATATCTTTTCCACCCTAACTCTGGGGTAAGAAGTGAATCTCCTATTACTGCACTATTTTCAGGAGTATTATTTAAATTAGTTACCCCTTCTTCATAATCAACTACTTCTGCTGCCGATGCACTTTCTACACTAATACTAACTAGTACTAATAACGTTAATACTAGATAAATAAAACCATTTTTCAATAACTTACTCACTTATGTATCCTCCTTCAAAGTTTTCGAAGTTAATTTCTTTAAATAACCTCAGAAAACAACTTTAACCAAAATGAGACTCATTTACCATAATAAAAATCGTTTATTTTTAATAAAAAAAGCCACTCATTTGAGTGACTTAAAATAATTATTCTATGATAGTAGCATGAATTAAAGGGGCACCTAAATCATCTTTTCCTTCAAACGTTCCGTAAACAGTTACTTCAGAATCCTTAGTAACATCTATTAAAGTAAAATTTTTCACCGAAAACATACCATAGCCACCATCTTCTGTAGTAGTCACAGTAAATGTTCCACCAACACCTTCTTCGGTGATATTAGTAACTTTTCCACTGATAGTTACCTTTGAATATTGCTTAACTTCATCACCATTAGCTTTAACAAAATCTAATTTAATCGCTTCAGCTTTCAATTTTTTATTTAATTTTTCTCCTTTAGTTTCGGCAACTTTATCCGCAGCATCTTTTTCTTCAGCAGCAGTTTTTTCTTCCTCTCCACATGCAGCGAGTAAAAGTGCTGATAATGCTCCAGCAAAAAATAGTTTTTTCATTTTAAAATCCTCCCTCTATATTACCATTCTAGGAAATTTTTAGGGAAAAGTACATACAAAAAAACAGACAACTGTGATTAGTTATCTGTTTTCGTAAATTGAATGATTTCGGAGATATCTTCAATATTTAGGGCATCAGCTATTTTTTCTAGTGCGTTCTTATTAATACGAATAGTTTTATCATTAACTAATTCACTTATGGTACGAGGATTTAAACCTGTTATCTCCACAAGTTTCTTTTGATCCCAGCCACGTTTTTTCAATAGCTCTCCAAGGTTAGATTTTAATTCAGCGCCCATTATTCACCAACTCTCATATTATGATGTTAATTTTATTATAAACCATAATTTACTTAAAAGAAATTAAATGTTGGCATTTTACTTAAACGAAATTATGATTTACTTAATCGAAATAATAAGTGTGCATTTATATTTTTTTAAATTCTGATTTCTTTTAAGTAAATTGCAGATGAGGTGAGAAACAAATGGCATTCGAATATCTAGCACAATACATAACATTCGACTCAGTAAAAGATATGGATAAGAGTGTGGAGGACCATATGGTGGTTCACTATTATGACTTAACAGAATCAGAACGAGCAATTGTTTTCAAACTTGCTTCTCATTCATTGGAACATACAGGAGTGTGTCACTTAAAAGCGAGTACCATAGCTACATCATTAGAAATTAGCACAAAGACAGTTTATCGTTCGATTAAGAAATTAGCCGAGTTGGGAATTATTGAGAAAGTGCCAGGAACAAAATTAAACGGCATAAAAGGTGCTAGTATTTATCGTATTTTACCTTATGTCCCATCGAGCGTGTCCCAACGAGAGACAGTCGATGAAGCTAGTAATGAAGCTGTTTGCCATCCACAATTTGAAAACCAACCATCTAGTTCTTTTAATCTTTTAAGTTCTAAACAAGCAAATAATATTATGAATCTAGAAAATGAATTAGCTTTGCAAGCTGAAAAGAAAAAAGAATACATGAATGAGTACCAGGTAATGCTATTTGATTTCATGCATTCACTACCATTAGCAAATAACTTAAAAGACGAATTACATAAATGTGTATTAGCTGCTCAGGTTCAAAGTGCAACTGACTTCATTAAAGCTAAGAACGTTCTATTCAAAATTGCTATGGATATTAAAGAAGGTGTACTGACGGTTGCTAGTACATTAAGAGCCGTATTCGTAGGGGCATATGGTAAGGCTGTAGAGCGGTTAAGTATTAAGTCTAGTAAATCATCATATATAGAAGAAACACCAAATAGAGAACGTCCAGTACCGTTTTATAACTGGCTAGAAGAACGTGATGATCGTACACAAATAAACAGCAGACCAAACTTAGACAATTGGCTGGAATGGTAGAGAGGGGAATATAAGATATGAAAGAACAAAAACAAATGACTATGTATGACTTTATAGAACAATCAATTAAAAAACCTTCCACAACTGTTAATATAACTGTTGATAAGAAGAACCCCGTAATAGAGTCTCGTATAAGAGTGTGTATTGTGCGGAGATAAGAAAAAGACCACTTTTACAAATAGCACACTCATTAAATAAGGATACTGAAATGAAAAATAAAAATAATTAAGATGTTATTTATAGTATAAGACCTCTTATATCCATTTTATTACCACTTACTATGTAAAGAGCAAATCTTATAAAATTTAATATTACAATATGAACAGAGGAAAGAGGGTTCTTTGATAATTCAATTAAAAGAAGGGAGGAAGAACTAATATTAGTAACGGGGATATTATTTATGAAAATTAAATACTAGGAGACAGAAAAATGAATAAAAAAACTTGGCTTATATTTAGTAGTTTAGCTATTCTAATATCTGGGTATTCCATTGTTCAATATTTAATTATGGATGCACATCAGGCAGGGTTTGTTAAATTGAAACTTATGTTTATTTCTACATTGAATTCGTTTTGGTACATTATGCTTTATATACATATTGTATTCAGTGTAACAGCGTTAGTAATAGGTCCCTTTACATTATTCTCGAAGTTTAGAGAAAAAAATATAAATCGGCATCGAATGTTAGGGAAAATATATATGATAGGTATTTTATCCGGCGGTGTTTCAGGGCTATATTTAGCATTTTATGCTACAGGTGGCTTTGTGTCACAGTTGGGTTTTGGTTTCCTATCTATATTCTGGATGATAACAGCATCTCAAGCGCTATCAAAAATTAAACATAGAAAAATTTATGAACATCAAAAGTGGATGATAAGAAATTATTCCTTAACTTTTGCAGCTGTAACATTAAGAATTTGGCTAGTTTTGTTTACTGTACTATTTGGATTTGAAAATTTTAATCTCAGTTACGCTATTATAGCTTGGCTTTGTTGGTTGCCGAATTTAATCGTTGCAGAATTGCTTATACATAGAAATCGTCAAGTAACAGGCACTTTAATTGAATAACAAATAACAAATAACAAATAACAAATAACAAATAACAAAACCACTCCGTGAATGGGTGGTCTTATTTTAATTTGACTTTATGTAGTGCCAACTTGACAATAAAATCTAATGAATGATAAGCATTGTGTTTACTACTGATATAAAGGTGTCAATGTACACAAACCACTATGGTATAATAATAAAAACGGAATAATAAGATAGAGGTACAAATCATATTTTGATTTGTTTAAAAGGGAAGATCGGTGCAAATCCGACGCTGTCCCGCAACTGTAAATGGGAGCACGTTTCAAAAGACCACTGTTACAACTTGTAATGGGAAGGTGAAAAGTGTGATGAACATAAGCCAGGAGACCTGCCTTTATCTAGTACAACCAAAAAACCTACGAGGATAGGGGGTGTTGAGTGTGACTAGAGAACTTCTCCTGCATGCTCATAGTACGATGATTGCTGAACAGGTAGCTTCTATTGCTAATAGAAAGCCTTTTTCACCGTGGCAATCACCGTATTATGTCGTGTATTTGTCATAATAGACATCTTTCTGTAGAGGGAAAGATGTTTTTTTATGCTAAAAATGAAGGAGTGTTACACATGAATCCACAAGTAATCGAGTATTATGAAAGTCTGTTAAAATTTGAAATCATGGAAAAGCAGTATTCAAGTACTTCTCAAACATTAGGGGAGCTAGTTGACGAGTATGTAGGGCAGGATGCTGTTCATAAAAATGATATTTTAACAGCATATAAAAATGTAATGAAAGAACTAATGGGATAAAGTGAAACTAAGTTAATATATTCCCTGAATTCATCCATTTACTTGCACGAGGTGTTATTGGTGATAATGCCGTAATTATAAGTCAAAAAACTTAGATGACCTTATAGAAAAGCAGAGTAGCCAAACCTGAAATGATTGCGTTTGGCTACTTTTTATTTCTTATAAACTGATTATATTAATAGGAATACATATAATTGTCATAAAATAATCTCTAGTACTTCATTTATATTTCACTTTTTACCTATATAATAATTTTGTGCTTATCTTCATTCAGTAAATGTTTTTTATGACGACTTCCATCTTTGTAGGTGTGGATGAATGCAGATGTGGATCTTTTTTTTGTTGATGCCCAAGCATCTACTGAATGAAGATAATGCCTCCGGCGGATGCCACGGATTTTGAATTGTGCATGCACAATTCAAAATCCGGACCGCAATTACGCCAAGGCGAAATTGATTATTTATAGATTGGAGAATACAACATGAAAAACACATTTTATCAGAGCTTTTGGCGAACGCACTTTTATGCCGCATTATTTATTACGCCACTGCTTATTTCGCTAACATTAAGTGGTATAGGCTATTTATTTTATACTGATGTTGAAAATCAGTTATATGATAAATACTTTTTTGGTGAAAGTGGAAAAACCGAGGTACAATCTATTGATGATGCTGTTAAACTTGCAGAAGAATCATATGCTGGCTATAAAACAAATAAAATTATTGAGTTAGAAGAGCCATACAATACACGTTTATCGATGAAAAATGCAGATGGCAAAGAAAAATATGTGTTTTTAGATGATCATAATCAAATTATTGGTGGTCAAGATGCTGGCTACACATTTGGGAATATTATTAGAAATATCCACAGCTCCTTATTTATTGGGGGAACGTTTGTCAATTATTTAGTTGAATTAGCTGCGTGCTGGGCTATCTTTTTAATGCTTTCAGGCATTTACATGACGTTTAATGGAAAATTACTAAAGAAAACAAAGCAAACAAACAAACGTCAAAAGAGTAGAAAATTCCATGCCCTTCTTGGGACAATTATTACGATTCCAATGCTAGTTATTATTTTCACAGGCTTACCATGGTCTGCGTTTATGGGGAAATACATTTACCAAGCTTCACAAGATTATCCTTCTTTCGGAACGCCATTATTGCAACAGCAGCCACCTACATCTGATGTAAGTGAGATTCCTTGGGCTACTCGCCAAGAAACTCCTCCAACGTCAGACTCGGCACATGCAGCCCATCACGGGGGAGGAAATACAGGCTTTGTTGCTAACCCTAACCAACTTACTGTGGAAAAGCTACAACAAGAAATTGACGCAATGAATATCTCAAAACCATACGCTATTATTTATCCTACTAGCGAAGACGGTGTCTATACAGTTGCTAAATCTAGTAATACAGGTGTCACAGGTCTTGATGTTAGCCCAGATGATGAAACGACAATGTATTTTGATCAATATAGCGGGGAATTTATAGACAAGGTTGGCTATGAGGACTATGGTATTCTTGCTAAATGGTTTACTTGGGGTATTCCTTTACATGAAGGTCATTTGTTTGGTTGGCCAAATAAATTAATCAATTTACTAGTATGTCTAGCATTTTTAGTAGTTATTGCTTGGGGATTCAGAACATGGCTACTGCGAAAAAAACAAGGTATTTTATCTGCACCACCTAAAATCTCTCAAAAAGTATCTATTCCTTTTATCATTTTTATGATCATTTTAGGAATACTGATGCCACTATTTGGACTTTCTTTAATTGCTGTCGTCCTTGTAGAATTAATTATAAATTTGGTGTCTAAAAATAAAAAAGAAGCTAATTAACATGCTAAAGCGATACTGTATCCTGTTAGAAAGGAATGCAGTATCGCTTTTCTTTATTTAAAGCCACCCTTTATCACTGGCGACTTGAGTAGCTTGTTGTCTAGACTCTACTTGTAGTTTCTGAATAGAGGTAGATAAATAGTTTCGAATAGTACCTTTCGTTAAAAATAGTTTTTTACTAATCTCATTTGTTGTGAGTCCTTCTTTGACAAGCTGCAGAACAGCAATTTCACGTTCATTTAGTGGATTCTGTTCTTTCATAAACAACGTAGCGGCTAAATCTCTGCTGACGACCTTTTCATCATTCATGACTTTTCTTATTGTTTCGATTAAATAGTCTATAGGTTCATCTTTTAATAAATAACCATGTACCCCACAATCCATAGCTTTTTGTAAATAGCCAGGACGTGCGAAGGTAGTAACAATCATCACCTTGCACGGTAAATTTGCCTGTTTAATTTTTTCAGCAAGGTCAAGCCCAGAAAGATTCGGCATTTCGATGTCCAAAACACATACATCTGGTAGCTCATGTTGAATAAATTCCCACGCTTTTTGACCATCTGAAACTTCTGCGATCACTTTTATATCAGGCTCAAACGACAACAAGGAAGTCAAGGCGCCACGTAACATTTGTTGATCCTCTGCTAGTAATACTCGTATCATGTAGTTTGCTCCAATCTGTAGTGTTGGATAGGCAGTGTTAACGTCACAATTGTTCCATCTGTCGGTAAATTCTCTATGGAAGCAGTTCCTAAAAGAGCATTCATTCTTTCTTTCATCGATGAAAGTCCATTCCCATACCCTTGGATATGTAAGCCGACACCATCGTCAACGATGTTTATTTTTAAAATTCCATTTATAGTATTGATATCGATTTGGCATTTTTTTGCTTGACTATGTTTAATAATATTTGTAGTTGCTTCCCGCAGACATAAGGACAGCATCGTTTCTTCTACACTCGCTAGGAGAAGCTTTGGACAGTTATTATTGATATTTATTGAGATATCCGCTGTTTGTAAATGCTGTTTACAATGAATAAGCTCACTTTCTAACGAAATAAAATTCATATCGGAAACTAATTCTCTTACTTGCTTTAACGCAGTTCGTGTCGTTGCTAAAATATCATTTAACTCATCTTTCACACGCATCGTATCTTTATCGACTAATTTTGTAGTTAATTCGGTTTTAATTTTGATCATTGTCAATGTATGACCGATCGTATCGTGAAGGTCCCTTGCAATACGTTGTCTTTCTTCTTGTTGAACAAGCTGGGTATTTACTTCTGTTAATTCCGATTGTAATTTTTTTGATTTTTCTACGTAGTAAATTAGCATTGGAAATAGTAGCTGAATAATCATAATGGGTATTAATGCTTGGGATTCTAATTTAAATGATGCTCCTGATTCAAACCAAATAACGATAAGAAACATAAAGGCAATGGCAATCATTCCTAAAGCAATATGCCATTTCTTTTTAGCTCGCCCAATTAAATCAGCAAAAATAAATCCAAAAAATAACATAGCAGATCCTTCATAAATACCTAGTATGATAATAAGAGTAAAGCCTATTAAGGAAGCAAAAAGTAAACGCCAATCTTTATTCCATAAAGCAATATAGAAAGCTACTAAAAATAACATAAGGATTATTATTTTAGCCAATAATGGTAGTTGAGAATGCGATCCTAATACTTTGGTGAATAAAAAAATTAACGAAACTACATCAATAATTAGATAATGTATCGCCTGATCTCTTGGATAAATCTTTATATTTCACACCAACCTTTGTCGATTATTTCTGCGTGACACTTTGAATGGCATTTTTTCGAATCCATTCCATTGGTCCAACATGAAAATGCTTGATACAAATATGTGCAATGAAAAGTTGGAAGAGGGAAAGGGTTAACCAAATACCAATAACTTCAATGCTATTCAATTTCCCGCCTAAACCTAAGCCCCAGCCGTAGAAAATAATAGATGCCATAGTATTTTGAAGGACATAGCAACTTAAAGACATTTTCCCAATCTCACCAAATCTCTTCCATAACCAATCAAGCTTCTTATATTCTAACACTTTACCTAATATTCCAATATAACCAATAGATAGGATTGGTGCAAATAAATACCGAACAGGTAAATCAAATACTCCACCAGGAATAAAGATTAGAAGGTTTAAAGGTACTCCAATAAAAATACCGATTTTAAATAGCTTTTGTCGCGCCTGGCGTCCTTTGTCATTTTGCAAAAATACACCATTTCTCATCAGCTTAACCCCAAGTAAAAATAAAAAGATATTCATCGGGATAATAAAAATAGCTTCCGTTCTATAATAAAGAAAATTTGTTAAACGATATTGTATTTGTTCAAACCAAGTACCATTTTCATAAAGACTAACAACAGGATCGACGCCAGTAAGGGAAGCGTTGGCACCAAGCAATGAACTAACTAAAATTAGCAAAATCATTACTGCGTGGAAACTACCAAAAACGTATAAAGCGCGTTTAATCGCTTTATCACCAAATTTAACAATAAAGACAACAATGATGGCTGTCACAGCATAGCTCATTAAAATATCGTATTCCATGACTAACGTGAAGTGGATAAGCCCCTCCATAAATAAAAAGACTATTGTCCAAATATACATTCCTGGCCAAGCATTTCCTTTTCGTAAAGCTTGCTGATATTTTAATTCCAAACCAACACCAAACATGATTGTTAATAAACCAAGAAGTTTACCGTTTACGAAAAATAAGACTACCATTCGTAAAAAATCGTTCAATGACCACCAACCTGAATAATTGCTCGTTGTGATATACGAAATATCACCAAGATAAGCAAAAATCCAAATATTAGTGCCAAGTGTCCCTAATACAGCAAAGCCACGTAACATATCGATTAAGGGTAATCTTTGTTGAACTTTCATCATGTAATCACTCTTTCTGTGTTTTCTTATAATTATGATAAGAAAACAACAGGAAAAAACATATTCACACCAGTCAAAGGTTCTTTATGACAGGTGTCATTTAAGGTGTCTCAAAAGCAAAGGAAGGCCATCTCGGAAGGTGGGACACAGATCGATTCGTCTATTGTTTTCGAAATTAGCGTAATGAAAATAAGAATGTTATTTATAAAATAAATATTGCGAAAACTAATATAATTAGTTAAAATTGAAATACGATTAGTTCGCAGAGGGGATTTGATGTAGAATGAAAGTTGAAAATAGTGGCACAGTGTATCAATTGTCCTTTATGCCGAGGATTTTTCCTGTTAATTGTTATTTCGTAGAAGAAGAAAATGAGCTTACACTGATCGATGCAGCATTACCATATAGTGCAAAAAGTATAATAAAAGCTGCTGAAAATATCGGAAAACCGATTACGAGAATAATCCTTACCCACGCACATAATGATCATATTGGAGCGCTAGATACGTTAAAAGAATTATTACCACATAGTAAAGTGTACATTTCTTCTAGAGATGCACTTCTATTGGGAGGGAATAGTTCCTTGCTACCAAATGAAAAAAACACCCCTATTCGTGGGGGCCTTCCAAAAAATATTAAAACTAAACCGGATGTATTACTTGAAGAAGGGGATCGTGTTGGTTCTTTAGAAGTGATTGCAACTCCAGGGCATACACCTGGTTCCATTTCTCTTTTCGATACGCGTAATAGAAGTTTAATAGCAGGTGATGCCCTTGTAACAAGAGGAAAGCTAATAGTAACAGGAATGCTGAACCCATTGTTTCCGTTTCCTGCTCTTGCTACATGGGATAAAGAGACAGCTCTAAAAAGTGCAAAAAAATTAAGCAATCTGAATCCGAGTTTACTTGCTGTAGGGCATGGGAAGATGTTAAAGCAACCGCAGGAGCGATTGAACATAGCCATTGCTAAAGCAGAAAATGCTTTTTTATCATCTAAATAGGAAGTGAAAAAAATGTCCCGTCGAATGAAGTTGGATGTATCTATTATTTTACAAAAGGCAACAGAGATAGCTGATGAGCAAGGATTGGACCAACTTTCAATTGGACTATTAGCTGAAAAATTGGAAGTACGGCCACCGTCCTTATATAACCATCTTGATGGCTTAAATGAATTGAAACAGAAATTAGCCATTCAAGGTGTAAAAAAACTACATGAATATATGCTACAAGCTGCAGTAGGACGTTCGGGTGATGACGCCATTCGTGCAATTAGTCAAGCATATCTTCAACTTGTTAGAGAACATCCGGGGTTATATGATGCTAGTTCTCGCTTTCCAGATGCGAATGATCAAGAATTACAGCAAGCCCAAGAGTCTGTCGTACAACTAGTACTTCAAGTGCTAGATGTCTATCATTTACAAGAAGAAACTGCGATTCATATAGTCAGAGGATTACGGAGTATTCTACATGGATTCTCTTCGATTGAACAGATGGGGGGATTCGGGTTGCCACTAGATATCAATAAAAGCTTTTCAATCCTAATCAATACCTTTATTGAGGGCATTCATGCAGCTACGAAAAATCAGAACATGAAAATGAATGACTAAGAGAAGAGAAGGAGACACGGAGGATTAATTTCAGTCGATAATACAAAGGAAATAATATTGGAGTAGGAGACTTGACATTGAATACGAGTTTCCTACTCTTTTCATGTAGAAAGCAGTTGCGATTAATGCTTTCTTTTTGAATAACGTGACACACTACTATTTAGTACATGAATAAATTCTATAATCTAATAGCCCTTCATACTTTAAGATCATTTCAAAATGTTTATCCATTACTTCATAAAGTTCAGGTTCAATATGCTCTGAGTGATTAAGCTCAGGTACTGAGAAAATCGATTTGTTTTTTTGTATACGAATATGTTTAAAACCAGCCTGGTTAAATAAGTCTACCCAATCCTTTTTCATTGAACACGAATCAAATCCATAAAACTCTTTGATTTCTTTTTCAATTTTCTCTTCAAGCGGTTGATGAATAGTAAATTCAATGGCAATAAACCGACCGCCATTCTTTAATAAACGAAAGATTTCTTTAAGTGCATTAGGTTTATTGACAAAAGAAAGCACAGATTCAGAAATAATATAATCAAATGTATGATCGGATAAAGGTACTTGTTCTATTGAACATTGCATTATTTTTACGGGTAAGCGATTTTTTTTCATTCTCTTTTTAGCTTTTGCGACCATTACAGAATTAATATCGATGCCTGTTACCTTTGCTTCATACGTCTCTGCCAAATAGGCAGCGGTTTGGCCTGTACCACAGCCTACATCTAAAATATATGGATTTTCACCAATGTTCTCGGCCTTGAATAGTTCCTTTGTTAAATTAAGACCACCAGGGTGCGCACCGCCTACACCAAATTTGGACAGAAATTCTAGATATTTCGAATTTTGAATCGGAATCCCTTCTTTATTCGTATTTTTGTATAATATGAAATTTAAAATAGTATGGTTCCAGCAAGAGACAAAGTTGTTATCAAGAACCTTCACTAATGAATGGACTTCAATATGTATATTATTTTTGAGCAACTTCTCCGATAGTCTAAACAATAAAAAAATACAGACGTATACTAGTTAAAAGATATTTGATAGGGGGTGAATTGATGCCATTTTATCCGCCTAATTCTAGAATGAGACCATTTCCACCAAGCTATAGACAAGGTTTTGGCCCTCCTATGCAAGGAAGACAAGGGCAACCCTTTTTTAATCCTTACCAGCAACCCCAAACCTCTAGATTTGGAAGATTACCACAACATTTAAATACAATTATGGGCCACGCGGGAACAATAACATATGGAGTTAATATGTTAAGACAAATGGGGGCTTTTATGAATTTCTTAAGATAGAATGTAAAATAATTTTTTTAGTTGAACTTATATAAAACCCCTCTTAAGAGAGTAAATGCTTAAGAGGGGTTATTGATTATTTCATTTAATGTTTATTTTGCTGAAAGTTGTTTTTCGATAATAGAACGGTTTTTCTCTTTAAATACTTCATTATGTGATGACACGACCCCTTGGCGATAGGCAGTAGGCTCTAAATATGTTTTGATAGAATTCACGGCATTGGCTGCATCCTGGAAAGTCCCTAAAAGGAGATTTATTTTTCCTTCAAACGCTAATATATCACCTGCTGCAAAAATTCCAGGCTGTGCTGTTTCTCCTGTTGCTTTCCCTTCAAAATAGTAATCATCTTTTTTAGGAATGGTAATTGTTTGCTCCAATTCTAATGATGCTTCACGGTTATAGCCATGACTAACGATGACTTCATCAATTTGACGCGTATAGCTTTGTTTTGTTTTTGTATTTTCACATGTCACTAATTGGATGGCTGTTTTCTCGGCATCGGCAGTTAATTTTGTAATAGTCGTATTACACTCAATCTTTACGCCAGCATCTAAAGCTTCTTGAATTGTTGCCTCATGAGCGGATAACGTATCTTTACGATAAACAACAGTTACGTTTTTGGCGATAGGACTTAGTTCAACTGCCCAGTCGATCGCAGCATTTCCGCCTCCCGAAATAATGATCTCCTTGTCCACAAAACGTTGATATGACTGCACGGTATAGTGTAAATTAGTCATTTCATATTTTTCTGCACCTTCTAGTGAAAGCTTTTGAGGATTAATAATACCACCACCAACGGCTAAAAGAACGGTTTTAGAATAATGTTTATCTCCTTGCGCAGTATGAAGAACAAAAATATCATTTTGGCGCTCGATAAAATCGATTTTTGTACCTGTACCAATGGTTGGATGAAACGTTTTTGCCTGTGCAATTAACTGTTTCACAAATTGTTCGCCTAATACAGGGGGATGACCACCAATATCCCAAATTAGCTTCTCGGGATAAAGTAAAACTTTACCACCAAGCTGTTGTTGACTCTCAAGTAATTTCGTTTTCAATCCTCGTAAACCACTATAAAAGGCGCTGTATAGGCCTGCAGGACCACCACCAATAATTGTTACATCGTATAAATGTTGCATTTATATCACCACATCCTAAAAAAATAATAAAAAAGTATTTGACAAAACTAAATAAGAAAACTAGACTAATTCTAGTGATAATGATTATCATTGTCGGTTAATCGCTATCATAGCATGGAAAGAACAAAAAGGAAAGAGAGGTTACGTCGTGCGTTTACAAGTTGAATCGATTCGTATCGGCTACGAGGACAAAACGATTGTGCATGATTTATCGTTACAAATTCCAGACGGTAAAATAACGACTATCATTGGTTCCAATGGGTGTGGTAAATCTACACTTTTAAAGGCTATTACAAGGATATTGAAGCATAAGAGTGGACAAGTCATACTGGATGGTCAAAATATTTCCGAGATGAATACAAAAGAATTAGCGAAAGAACTGGCTATATTGCCACAAAGTCCGGAAAGTGCACATGGTTTAACAGTGGAAGAGCTTGTATCCTACGGTCGATTTCCATATCAAAAGGGCTTCGGTAATTTATCGCAAAAGGATAAAGAAATGATTGACTGGGCCTTAAAGGTAACTAAAACGGATGACTTTCGTCTGAACACAGTTGATGCCTTATCAGGTGGACAGCGTCAACGGGTGTGGATCGCGATGGCATTAGCTCAAGAGACCGATATAATTTTTTTAGATGAGCCAACAACTTATTTAGATATGGCCCATCAGTTAGAAGTTTTAGAATTACTTAACAAGCTTAACGAAGAAGAAGGACGCACAATTGTCATGGTGTTACATGATTTAAATCAGGCAGCACGCTTTTCAGATTATATTGTTGCGCTATCAAAAGGAGAGCTAGTGAAGTTTGGTACTGCAGAGGAAGTTATAGTACCTGAAGTATTAGAAAAAGTGTTTAATATTGATGCAGTCATTGGTAAGGATCCTCGAACTGATAAACCAATGTGCATTACATATAACTTACTACAAACAGTGTAAAAGGAGATAGATTTATGAAAAAGTGGTTATTACCAATGTTTATGATGGTCGTACTAGTGCTTGCAGCGTGCGGCAATAAAGAAGAGAAGACGGATGAGGGCTCTAAAGATAAGGCATCTGCAGAAACGATTACGTATCAATCAGAAGCTGGCCCTGTTGAAGTACCAGCAAATCCTAAACGTGTAGTTGTATTATCTTCATTTGTTGGGCATTTACTACAGCTTGACGTTAATGTTGTCGGTATTGATTCATGGGCTGCAGATAATCCAAACTTCAAAGATGGTATTAAAGATGCAGTAGTTGTTGAGAATACGGATATCGAAAAAATTATCGAGCTTGAGCCAGATTTAATTATTGGTTTAAATGGTATTGAAAATGCAGATAAATTAGGAGAAATCGCACCAACTGTGTTGTTCACTTATGGTAAAGTGGATTATTTACAGCAATTCATCGAAATCGGTAAAGTGGTGAACAAAGAAAAAGAAGCAACTGATTGGGTAAAAGATTTTAAAGAACGTGCTGCAGAGACGGGTACAAAAATTAAAGAAAAAATCGGCGAAGATGCTACGGTTACTGTCGCAGAAATGTTTAATAAACAAATGTATGTGTATGGAGATAACTGGGGTCGAGGAACAGAAATTTTATATAAAGAAATGGGCTTGAAAATGCCTGAAAAAGTAAAACAAGATGCTTTAAAACCAGGTTATTTTGCAATTTCTACAGAAGTATTAAATGAATATGCAGGTGACTATGTGATCTTTAGTACGTTTAAAGGCGAGGATAGCGCCATTAAAAATGCTCCGTGGTTTAAAGATTTAGAAGCGGTGAAGAATGGTCATTTATTTGAAGTGAGTGGCAACGAATTTTACTTTAATGATCCAAAAACTTTAGAATATCAACTAGATTTCTTTGAAAAGAAATTTTTACAATAATTTCAGTAGAGAGTAGCGAAGGCAAATGATAAAGTTTCGAAATTTCCCGTTTTGGCTTCAAGTATTGCTTGCACTGATCTTATTAGCAGTAACAGTTACGATCTCGCTTTGTATAGGCGCGGCTAATACGAGTATTCAAGATGTTTATCAAGCGATTGTCGGACAAGACGGTGGCAAGCACTACTCTGTATTACGTGAAATTCGATTTCCTCGTATTATTGCTGCTATTTTTGTAGGTAGTGCACTTGCAGTTGCTGGGGCTATTATGCAAGGAGTTACTAGAAATCCATTAGCAGATCCAGGTCTCCTTGGTCTAACAGCAGGTGCGAATGCGGCACTAGCATTGACGATGGCGTTTATTCCAAATACCTCGTACTATATGTTTATTTTTGCATGTTTCATAGGTGCGGGTGTAGGGATGATTGTTGTCTATGGTATAGGCGCTTCAACGAAGAATGGCTTTTCTCCATTAAAGTTAGTCTTAGCTGGGGCAGCCGTATCCGCTCTATTACAAGCAATAGCAGATGGAACGGGAATATTATTTAAAATTTCAAAAGATGTTTCGATGTGGACGAGTGGTGGTTTAATTGGCACTACATGGCAAGCATTAATAATTGTTCCTGTTATTGTAATAGGATTAGGGGTAGCTTTTGTGTTTAGTCGTCAGCTAACCATTTTAAGTTTAAATGAAGAAGTAGCTGTCGGATTAGGACAAAAAACAACAGCCATTAAAGGAATTATGATGTTTGTCGTTGTTGTTCTTGCAGGCTCCGCAGTTGCGCTAGTAGGCAATTTAGCATTTGTGGGGTTAATGGTACCACATATTGTCCGAGCAATTGTTGGAACAGACTATCGATTTGTCCTACCGATGAGCGCTATTATCGGTGGATGGTTAATGGTCACTGCAGATTTTGCAGGTAGAATGGTTAATGCCCCATATGAAACACCGGTAATTGCAATTATTTCAATTATCGGCCTTCCGTTCTTCTTACTTCTTGTTCGAAAGGGAGGTCGTCAAATTGTTTAAAATCGGACGAAAAAAACAACGTAGATGGCTCATGGTTTGGATGCTATTAACAATAGCTATTTTTGTAATGGGTATTTCAATGGGAGCAGCTTCAGTTTCGATTGATCGCATAATACCGATTTTACTTGGAGACGGCAGCTTCAAAGAATCATTCGTACTGTTTTCTGTTCGCTTGCCAAGATTATTTGTGCTAGCAGCAGCAGGGATGGCGTTAGCATTAGCTGGTGCCGTTTTGCAAGGGGTAACACGTAATGATCTAGCGGACCCGGGTATTATTGGGATTAATGCTGGAGCAGGTATAGGAATTACGCTATTTTATATCCTTGTTGATGGTGATTTACCTCATTTCGCGTATGTGTTACCACTTGTCGGATTTGCCAGCGCTTTATTAACGGCACTCCTCATTTACTTTTTTTCATATAAGCGTAATGTGGGTGTACAGCCGATCCAACTTATTTTAGTCGGGGTAGGTGTAGCATCTGCCTTAGCAGGTGTAATGATGATATTAATTTCCTCTGCTGAGCGTAGTGATGTGCAATTTATCGCACAATGGCTTGCGGGGAATGTTTGGGGAACAGACTGGCCATTTTTCTGGGCTTTATTGCCTTGGCTTGTGCTAGGCATACCATTTATTTTGTATAAAGCAAATGTGTTAAATGTGCTGGCAATGACTGAACCAACAGCGGTTGGCTTAGGATTAAACATCGAACGAGAGCGTTTGCAATTATTAGTAGTCTCTGTCGCATTAGCTGCGGCAGCTGTATCGATCACAGGAGGCATTGCCTTTATCGGTCTGATGGCTCCCCATATTGCAAAGCAGCTCGTCGGACCGCGCTACCAGTTCTTTTTACCACTCACATTATTAATTGGTGCCAGCTTACTAATGCTTGCAGATACAATTGGCCGCGTAGCTATTTCGAGTGCGACCGTGCCAGCAGGTATTGTTGTAGCCTGTATCGGCGCCCCATATTTTTTATATTTACTACGAAAAAACGACTGAATGGCTTAGGCTGTTCGGTTGTTTTTTTTGAACGAACGTAGTTCTGCGAATTCAAAGATGTGGATAGAAGGTGCTGCAGCAAGTCGTGGATAGAAAGTTGAGGGAGAGCTCAAAGTCGTGGATAGAAAGGAGAGAATGATGGATAGAGAGCTCAAAAACGTGGATAGAAAGAAGAGAATGATGGATAGAGAGCTCAAAGTCGTGGATAGAAAGCCAAGATTGATGGATAGTAGCGTCGTCAAAGTGGAGATATGAGGCAGAAAAGTAGTAGTCGATGCAAGAACAAGGCGATTTTTCCATTCTTTTTATCTATAAAATTGGGCTATAAATTTAATTTTCACATCTTGTATTTCAAGTTTTTTGGAACCTCTGTTTATACATGTAATTATTTATATAATAAATACAGGAGGGGAGAGACAATGATTTTATTAGCACGACAGCAATCACAAATGCAAAAAATGCTAGAAGCTTTGGTAAGAAGGTTGCCTAGTACACATGTAGACTACATGAATTATTTTAATAGGTTAATGCGTATACAAGCTGGCTTTGCTGGAGAAAAGCGAGTAGATGTAGAATGGCTTGAAATTAATTTGCCCAACCCACATTATTTCCTTCATGATTTACAAATAGTCAATCACTTCGGGACTACACATCAAATAGACACTATATTAGTGTGTCCTCATTTTATATTAATCCTAGAAATAAAAAACATAACAGGCTTCCTTGAATTCGATGAGTCATTTACTCAATTTACAAGGACTACTGCAGAAGGTGATGTTGAGGGAATGATTGATCCTTTTCATCAAGTTAGACGACACGCCGACTGGATAAAGGGGATATTACAGCATTACAAAGTTAAGATTCCTGTTCATTATGCAGTCGTTTTGGCAACGAAAAATGCTATTTTATCAGAAAGTTTAAAAGGACAACCAATTTTTCATGTTTCAGGATTACGTTACTATGTAAGAAAATGTCTTAAACAGCATAATGAGATGATACTAGAAGCTGATGATCTCTCTCTTTTTGCTACTAATTTATTAACCAGGCATATGCCAATTAAAAGAGAAATAACCGTTCCTGTACAGGATCTTCTAAAAGGTGTGTTATGTGTACGTTGTTCAAATGGACAGCAAATGAGCTATTTCAATAAAAAATGGACTTGTCAACGCTGCGGATTAGTAGATCAGGATGCTATTCTCAGAACGCTTGATGATTACAAGTTATTAGTGGGCGATTCGTTAACGAATAAAAGCTTTTGTGATTTTTTCGCAATAGATTCACCCGATCTAGCGTATAGACTATTGCAGAAATTACCTTTGAATGCTGAGGGGAAAAAAAGACATAGGAAATATTGGATTAAAGATGGATAGAGCGCTTTGAGCTGTGGATAGAAAGGCGAGAAAGCTAGATAGAGCGCCCAAAAACGTGGATAGAAAACGGAGAAAGCTGGATAGAGCGCTCAAAAACGTGGATAGAAAGCGGAGAAAGCTGGATAGAGCGCCCAAAAACGTGGATAGAAAGCGTAGAAAGCTGGATAGAGCACTCAAAAACGTGGATAGAAAGCGTAGAAAGCTGGATAGAGCGCCCAAAAACGTGGATAGAAAGCGTAGAAAGCTGGATAGAGCGCTCAAAAACGTGGATAGAAAGCCTAGAAAGCTGGATAGAGAGCTCAAAAACGTGGATAGAAAGGCGAGAAAGCTAGATAGAGCGCTCAAAAACGTGGATAGAAAGCGTAGAAAGCTGGATAGAGCGCTCAAAAACGTGGATAGAAAGCGTAGAAAGCTGGATAGAGCGCTCAAAGTCGTGGAAAAAGAAAGCGTAGAAAGCCGGATAGAGAGCTCAAAAACGTGGATAGAAAGCGTAGAAAGCTGGATAGAGCACTCAAAAACGTGGATAGAAAGCCAAGAAAGACGAAAAGCCCGACCCAAAACCCGAATTTCCCGACTAATTCCTACTAGACAAATAAAAACGAAAAGCGTATAGTTAGTTAGGCTAACTAACTAAAAAGGAGTGGTAATGTTGACGATCGAACAAGAATTTTTTAATCAGTACCGCTTAATGTATAGACCGTTTATCAATCTAATAAATGTGCAGTTGGGTAAATATCAGCTGTATAGCTCTCAATGGGCTCTTCTTCGGTTATTGATGGATAAAGGGCCACATACATTTGTGGATATTGCGAATTTCATGTTTATTGAAAAGCCGAGTGTGACGAGGCTTGTGCAAAAGCTTGTGGAGCTTGGTTACGTGGAAACGGTAGCGGGTAGGGATAAGCGCGAAAAGCTTGTACAATTGACGGCTGATGGTGAAGAGATTGTGCAAGAAATTCAAGCGCATTTAAAACCAACTATGGAACAGGCACTCGCGGGGGTATCGGAGCGGGATATTGAAATTGCGACACAAGTGTTAGCGAACATTTGTGCAAACATCAATCGGTAGGAGAGAAAAAAGTGGAAGCAACTAGACATAAACTTTGGACGAAGGACTTTTTAATCGTCTCACTTATTAATTTTACCATTACATTAATATTCTTTTTATTGATGGTAACGATTGCAGGCTATGCGGTTGAGCATTTTGGGGCTTCGACTAGTACGGCAGGTCTTGTATCGAGTATTTTTATTATTGGTACTTTATTTGGGCGTCTCGGGACAGGGCGTATTATTGGGGATTGGGGTAGTAAAAAAACATTATTTTTTGGATTATTATTGTTTATGCTATCCACGATGTCTTATTTTATCGCGACGAATTTGCCACTTCTAATGGTCAATCGTTTAGTACAGGGTATTGCACTTGGGATGGCTAGTACGGCGACAGGGACAATTATTGCACAGATTTTACCTTCTGATCGACGAGGAGAAGGTATCGGTTATTACAGCTTGAGTGCTATTTTAGCTACTGCTATCGGACCGTTTGTAGGTATTCTTCTAACGCAGCTGTTTGAAGATTATCGGATGATTTTTGCTGTCGATTCCGTATTAGCTATTGTATGCTTCTTGTTGTATTTTATCGTAACCGTTCCAGATGCACCGAAGAAGGCCAAAGAAATGGCGGAGAAAACAGGCTTTAAGCTCACTAATTTTATCGAAATGCGTGCCGTGCCAATTGCTTTTGTGGCGCTCGTTATTGGCTTTGCCTATTCAGGGGTTATGTCATTTATGACGTTTTACGCGAAAGAGCTTGATTTGGTAACAGCAGGAAGTTATTTCTTTATTATATATGCAATTGTTATTTTAGCGACACGTCCTTTTACAGGAAAATTACTAGACACTAGAGGTGCAAACATTGTTATCTATCCATGTTTAGTTATTTTTGCACTAGGAATGTATGCTTTTAGTTCGGCGACTAGTAGTGTTGTATTTTTACTAGCCGCAGCTTGCATAGGGATAGGTTATGGCAATTTCAATTCAGTAGCGCAAGCAATAGCGATTAAGGTTACACCAAATGAGCGTTTAGGACTTGCGACATCGACATATTTTATTTTATATGATTTAGGTTTAGGGGTTGGTCCTTATTTCTTAGGATTCTTCGTTCCGACTTCGGGGTACAGTGCCATTTTCTTTGCGATGGTATTTGTTATTTTAGTGTCAATTATCCTTTATTATTTCTTATATGGAAAATATGAAAATAGAAATCAAGCAAAAATTTCGTAGTTTAGAATGATTATATTGTGGAAAAAACGCCATTTATCTAGTTATCTAATTAGATCGACTATAAAATGTCGTTTTTTTCTATAAATAAAAATACTTCTTGCAATTGCACTTGATAATCATTATCATTCTCGATATAAACTATTTCGGAAGTAGGTACTTAGCATGAAAAAAACATCATTATTGTCAGTATTAGTTGCAGGAGGTATTCTAATGACTGGCTGTGGAAATACAGATGAAGCTAAAAAAGACGATAAGCCAGCAACAGAGCAAGCAGAAAAAGCTACAAAAGTTGATTTATCTGCTGAACTAGCAGCCTATCAAACATTTGCATTAGAGCAAATGGATCAATTTTTAGTAGAAACGGAAAAATTTGTGGAAGCATTTAAAGCTGGTAAAATTGAAGAGGCAAAAGCAGCTTATGCGCCGGCACGTATGTATTTCGAGCGTTCGGAGCCAATCGCAGAGAGCTTTGGTGACCTTGACCCACGTATTGACGGTCGTTTAGCTGATATTAAAGAAGAAGGCAAAGGCGAAGAAGCATGGTCGGGCTATCATAAGCTAGAACATGCGCTTTGGGTAGAAAACAAAACTGCAGGCTACGAGGCAGTTGCAGATCAATTACTAGCAGACGCTAAAGAATTACACGCATTAGTTCAAACTGTAGAAGTAACACCTGATTTAATGATTACAGGTGCGGTTGACTTATTAAATGAAGTATCGACATCAAAAATCACTGGTGAAGAAGAAATCTATTCTCATACAGACCTTTATGACTTTAAAGCAAACATTGAAGGTGCAGAAAAAATCTTTGAAATCCTACGTTCTAAATTAGAAGCGAAAGATAAAGACTTAGTTGCTACATTAGATGAAAAATTTAAAGCAGTAGATGATTTATTAGCGAAGCATGCGACTGCTGATGGCGGATATGTTTCTTACGAAAAATTAACTGATGAAGACACAAAAGCACTTTCAGCAGCAGTTAATCAACTTGGTGAACCATTAAGTCAAATGGGTATTATTTTAGAGTAATTTTTGGAGTGATAATAAATGACAGCGTCAAATGATGAAAAATGGATGAATAAAAAAATATCGAGACGTGACATGTTAAAGCTAACAGGTATCGGAGCAGCTGGTATAGCTATCGGTGCCTCTGGCTTAGGTGGTGTTATGAAAGTAATGGGCTACGATGTGTTCGAGCCTGTTGCGGATAGCACGACTGCACGTAATAAAGTTGATTTTTATGGAAAACATCAATCTGGCATTATTACACCAGTTCAGACAAATATTTATTTTGCTTCTTTAGATGTTTTATTTACATCAAAGAAAGACTTACAAGAGTTGTTCAAAAAATGGACACCTCTTGTTGTTCGTTTAATGAATGGTGAATTAATGGTAGATTTAACAACAAATACTAGAGTTCCTACAGGAGATACAGGTGAAGCAGAAGGTTTAGACGCTTCAAATTTATCGATCACAATTGGTGTTGGCCCATCTTTGTTTGATAAGCTTGGGATTCAACATTTGAAGCCTGCAGAATTAAATGATTTACCACATTTCCCAAAAGATCAACTACAAAAAGAACTTACAGGTGGAGATCTTTGTATCCAGGCATGTGCGGATGATCCACAGGTGGCATTCCACGCAGTACGTAACTTAGTTCGTGCAGCATCTGGTAAGGTAGAAGTTAAATGGTCTCAAGCAGGCTTTAACTCATTCCCAGCTGGTGGAGGAACACCGAGAAATTTATTTGCATTCAAGGATGGCACTGGAAATCCGTCGACTGCCGATGACAAAGATTTAAATAAAGTTGTATGGGTTGATAAAGGCTGGCTAAAAGGCGGCTCTTATTTAGTCGCACGTAAAGTTCAAATGCATCTTGAAACATGGGATCGCACATCTTTGAAAGATCAGGAGGTAACATTTGGTCGTTATCGCGATAGTGGTGCACCTTTTGGTAAAAAGAAAGAGTTCGATGATTTCGATGTAGAGGCGAAGGATAGCAACGGTGAGTACATTATGCCAGATACGTCACACGTACATTTGGCACGTAAATCAGGTGCGCGTATGTTACGTCGTTCGTATTCTTATGCATCAGGTGTTATGACGAATACAGGTGCGCATGATGCGGGACTCATGTTTGTTTCTTTTCAAAAAGACCCAGCCCAATTTATAACAGTTCAAAATAGCTTAGGACGTTTGGATAAAATGAATGAGTATACTACACATCGAGGCAGCGCAGTGTTCGCTTGCTTCCCTGGTGTACAAAAGGGGAGTTATATAGGTGAAGCACTTTTTAACGCGCTGTAGCTTAGTACTTTGCTTGTTATTGGCACTTGCTGCACCAGTGCAGGCAGCGCAATCATATAGTCACTTATACATTTCTATTAGTGATGCGCTAATGAATACGAAGCAGGATAAAGAATCCGAAGCTGAGCAAGCCCTTGAACAGTTTGCAACAGACTGGGCGTCGGTTACATCAGAGCAAAAGAAAGCAAAAGAAAAAGTTGATAATATTCTTGCACAAGCAGTTGAAGCTACTACTAAGGATGAACGTTTAAAGGCACTATCTGAATTGTCAAATGCCTTACGTGCATTAGAAAAGCTTGAGAATCCTGTAGATGAAGCGGCGCAGCGTGCAGAATTTGGCACGAAATTTAAACCTGTCATGAAAGCATTTGAAGATGCCTTAGCAAGTAGGGATTTAGCTACAATCGACGCAGCCTATAAGGATTTCAATACGAAATGGAAAAAAATTGAACGTCCTGTGCGAGAGCAAAGTATTGCCATGTACGGGCAGATTGAAACACAGATGGCCTTTATACGGATCACACTTGCTTCTGAAGAGCCAGATGTAGCATTAATGCAATCACAATATGCAGAATTAAAACAAACAATTGAAGATTTTGTAGCAGGTAATGAAACGGCGGAAGTTGTAGAAGGAGAGTATTCTTTAGCAACATTAATTGCTTATATTAATGAGGCGAATGATTTTATCGATGCAGGTGACTACAAGGCAGCCTCAGATAAAATTCGAGAGTTCATTAAAATTTGGCCAAGTGTAGAAATAGATATTTCAACACGTAACGGCAGCCTGTATACAAAAATTGAAAGTGATATGCCAATCATCGTTAGTGACTTATTGAAGTCTAACGTAGATGTTAAAGCAGTTAAAAGTAAGCTTAATACTTTCCGCACTGAAATTGAGCTGATTCAAGGTGACTCAGATTACACGCTGTGGGATGCTGCATTAATCTTACTACGAGAAGGCTTAGAGGCACTGCTTATTATTATGGCATTAGTATCGTTCTTAGAGAAGTCTGGACAAAAAACAATGCGCAAATGGATATATGTTGGTGCATTTGTTGGGATCTTTTTATCAGCAGTAGCAGCTGTTTTAATGTCGACAATTTTCCAATCAGCGACAATTGATACGAGTCGAGAGCTCATGGAAGGTTATATTGGTTTATTAGCCGCTGCAATGATGATTGGAGTTGGTATTTGGCTCCATAGTAAATCGAGTGTGGTGAGTTGGAATCGCTATATTTCCAAACAAATGGGCAATGCCATCTCTACTGGCTCGGTGTTTGCCATGGCATCAATTAGCTTTTTATCTGTTTTCCGTGAAGGTGCAGAAACACTTGTCTTCTATGCAGGAATTGCACCTAAAATGGAGACATCTCAGTTTGTGCTAGGGATCGTAGTAGCACTTTTAATATTAGCTATTTTTGCATTTGTATTATTTAAAGCAAGTGGAAAAATTCCAATTCATAAATTTTTCGCTGTAGCTACGGTGTTAATCTACGTATTGGCATTTAAAATTATTGGTGTCAGCTTGCATACATTGCAGTTAAGGGATTCAGTTTCAACAACTATTGTAGATGGCTTGCCAGTTGTCAACATCATTGGTTTCTATCCAACAGTAGAAACTATGATTGGACAAGCAGTTTTACTTGTACTAGTTGTAGCAACAATCATTTATAAAAAGAAACAAAAATAAATAGAAGGGCAGATGAATAGACTTTCATCTGCCCTTCAGCACGTCGTTAAAAAATTAATTAAAGTGTATCTTTAAGCAAATGTTGATTTTCACTTCGAGGTGGCGCTTTCCTCGGAAATCAACAATTCCTCATCAATGTACAAAACCATAAGCTAAAAAAATTATTATCAATATAGAAAAATCGGTGCTAGGTTTGACTATTATTTTATACATGGAAATCCTCGATAGATTGGAGAATATGTCAGTACTAAGCTCCTCATAGTATGCTGTAGGGTTTCTGATCCAAAGGATTTACCCAGCCACTACCTCTGGCGGGTTGCTTTTCTAGGAACGTTCGACGAGCCGCTTTACCTTTATATAATAGTTTGATACAAAAGTAGTAGAAAGATAGAAAATAGTCTCTTGACCAGTAAGTGGTTAAGAGACTATTTTCTTTTGGCGTAAATCCATTAGCCCGTTTTTATAATTAAGCCTATTAGGTAAGTGTCAAATTTTATTTATATGTTAAAATTATGTTATAAATTGTTAAAATCCCTGTAGTAGATGTGTTTTCTATTATTACAAATCATTAACATAATATATATACTATAAAAATAGTGAATTAATAATAATATGATTACATATATATGTAATGGGGAAATATGTTTTGAATAGTTCGACCATTTACGACATGGCGTACGCGATAATTGTCGTCTGTACGGTATAGACCTAAACCGGAAGTATCTTTTGCAAAAAAACTGACATTCTTTAAATTGAAAGGAGAATTGACCTGATGTCAAAGAAGAATTGGAAGAAGCCGTTAAATACCTTTTTAGCAACAACTCTAGTCGCAAGTATTGTCGCACCTGTAGCACCCATTACAGTAAATGCTGAAACACTTGCAAAGGATTTAATCATTTCAGAGTATATTGAAGGAACTTCCTTCAATAAAGCGATTGAAATTTATAATGGTACAGGTGCCGCGGTTGATTTAAGTAATTATACGCTAGAACTTCATACGAACGGAGAAGCTACCGCGAAGAATAAAGTGAGTTTGACAGGTACTCTAGAAAACGGTGCTACGTATGTTTTACATCATAAAGATGCAGATCCAAACATTAAAGCAAAAGGAAATCTAGAAAACATAACGGTTATTAATTTCAATGGAAATGATCCAGTCGTATTAAGGAAATCTGGTGAAATAGTCGATTCCATTGGACAAGTTGGTTCTTCAGCAGATTTTGCTAAAGATGTAACTTTAGTAAGAAAGAGTTCAGTTTTGACGGGTGATACAACTGTTAATGATCCTTTTAATGCAGCATCGGAATGGGATTCATTACCGGTAGATAATTTCTCCAATTTAGGCCAACACGTAATGGATGGCAATACAGGTGGTCCTGTTGACCCCGAAGTACCGGCAATTCTCTCAATTGGAGATGCTCGGAATAAAAGTGTAGGTGAAACGGTAACGATCAAAGGTAGAGTTGCAGCAGGCTTGAAAAATACGTTTTCGGTCCAAGATGAGACAGGTGGTATTGCGGTAAGACCTACTAGTCTAGCTATGTCTGTCGGGGATGAAGTTACGTTAAAAGGGAAGTTAGTTGACTATCGTGGTTTACTACAATTAGATGGTGCTACAATCGTTGAAAAAGTTGAAAATGCTGGGGTACCTGCTCCAAAGGTAGTAGCGGGGGCTCAAGTGAATGAAGAGAGTGAATCGCAGTTAGTAACAGTGAAAAATGTTACGCTTACAGATGTTCAACAAGGTGCAGGATGGGCGAACTTTACTGCAAATGACGGAACGAATTTTCTTGTGCGAGATGAGACAAATTCGCTAGGCTTAACTGTTGGTACAAACTATGAATCTATCACTGGAATTGTTCAACAGTTCGATAAAGACTATCAGGTGATTCCTCGATCAGAAGCAGATATCGTAGTGGATAGTGCAGCACTAAAGCCTGCTAGCGCATCTCCTGGAAGTGGGACGTTTGTTGGGAAAACAACAGTAACTTTAACAACATCGACAGCAGATGCAGAAATTTATTACACATTAGATGGTACAGAGCCAACTGATAAAAGTCTTAAATATGAGACACCAATTGAAATTAGCAAAAATACGACTTTAAAAACAATCGTTAAAGCTAAAGATGGCACGTTTAGTGAAATAACTACATTTGAATATAACATTGCAGATAAATTACAAATTCATGATATTCAAGGTGCAGGGCATGCTACAACATTTGATGGTAAAACAGTTGAAGGAATTGAAGGGATCGTAACTTATTCATTCACGTTAAATAATAATTGGTATTATACGATTCAAACACCAGATGAATTAGCCGATCAAGATCCGAACACTTCTGAAGGTATTTTTCTGTACAGTGGAAAGAAACCATGGCCAATAAAGGTTGGGGATTTAGTATCTGTTAAAGGTAAAGTAAGCGAATATGCATACGATGGTTATGATGACAGGCAGCAAACAGATTTAAAAACAACACAAATTAATGTGCGTGACGATCAAGAAGGAAAAGTGGAGGTCATTAAAAGTAATGTAGCCTTACCAAAAGCAATTGGAATCGATAAGTTAAAAATGTCCTTTAGTAAAATCGACAGTGATAATCTTGGGATTTTTAATCCAACAATCGACGCTATTGATTTTTGGGAAAGTATCGAAGGCATGAGAGTAGAAGTTGAAAACGTGAAAGCGGTAGCACCACAAGAGCATGGGGATTTAGTAACAGTACTTGAGGGTGAACCAACAAACACAATTCACGGTGGGGTATTACATGAGAAAGAAAATGCAAATCCAAACAGAGTTCAATTCCGACTAGAACCGAATGGCGCTGCACGTGATTTTGAAGTGGCTACAGGTGATAAATTTAAAGGGCCAATTACGGGAATCGTAGGCTATTCCTATCAAAACTTTAAAATCTATGCTTCTCTAGATGAGATGAAGGCAGCTCATGAAAAAGGAAATACATCACCTGAGACGACAAAAATAGTTAAGGAAGAAGATAAGTTAACAATTGCCTCTTATAATTTGGAGAACTTCTCTAATAACAAAACTTCTACTACTGATGATAAAGCGAAAAAATTAGCAAGAGCAATTGGTATTGATATGGGCAGTCCTGATATTGTTGGTGTAACAGAGGTGCAAGATAATAACGGTCCATCTGCAGGTGATTCAAAAGCGGATCAAAGTTATCAAAGATTAATTGATGCTATTAAAGGTGTAGGTGGAGTCGAATATCAGTATGTTAATATCGATCCAATTAACAATCAAGACGGTGGAGCACCAGATGCAAATATTCGAGTTGGCTTCCTTTATAATCCAGAGCGAGTGAAGTTAAAGGATGGTATTCCAGCAGGGGATGCGACAACAGCTGTTGGTTATGAAGATGGGAAATTAACAGTGAACCCTGGGCGTATTGATCCAGCAAATGAATCGTTTAAAAGTAGCCGTAAACCTTTAGCAGCGCAATTTGAATTCCAAGATGAAGATGTAATTGTGATCGCAAATCATTGGAATTCTAAAAGTGGAGATACCCCATTATTTGGTTCGATTCAGCCTCCACAGTATGGAAGTGAAGTACAACGTAAAAAAATCGCTAATATTGTTTCTAATTTTGTTGGAGACGTTAAATCAAAAAATCCAGATGCAAACATTGTTTCTTTAGGTGATTTTAATGATTATCAATTTGCGGATGCGCTTAAAATCCATGAAGGTCAATGGATGACGAATATGATTAATAAGGTAGAGGCTCCTGATCGTTACACATATGTATATCAGGGGAATTCACAAGTATTAGACCATATTTTAGTGTCAAACAATTTGGCAGAGAAAACAGATGTTGATATTCTCCATATTAACGCTGATTTTACAGACATGGCAGGTCGTGCAAGTGACCATGATCCAGTAATGGTTCAAATCGATGTTAATAAAGATTCAACTGTTGAACCGATTAAACCGGAAATAGTATATGACTATAAGAATTTCAAAAAGAACAAATTAACAATCAATAAACCTAGTATAGCACTTCATTTAGATGCGCAATCTGTTATTCCAAAAGGTGTGTTCCTTAAAGGTGGCTATGCAGAACTACATGGAGAAGGCTTTAAGACGACTGATGTTATCCTTAGTCCAGTGAAAGCAGGGATGATTGTCGACCTTAAAGGCAATAGCGTGAAAACACTCACAATTGAAGGTCCATATGTCAGTGAAATAAGAGGCGCTGAAAATTTGGATATACAATCGATAATCTATAAAAAGGGTGCAGCTCCTGAGCAAATTAAATTTACAAATTCGAAGGGGAAACCGATTGTGAATCCTTCTTTGCCTGCTGAAAACAATCAACCAATCATTAAAGAACCTATTACTAACAAAACTGTAGCTATTGGTGAGGAAATTAAAATTGATTTAACCAATCATTTTTCCGATCCTGATGGGGATAAACTTTCATTTACTGCTACAAAAGGGACGATAAATGGAACGGTATTAACAGTTAATTTAACAGAGGGTAGTCATATTGTTGGCGTTACAGCATCTGATGGAAAGAAAAGTGTCACAACAAGTTTCAGCGTGACAGTCATTGCTAATGATTATTATACAGGTGCTTATAACAAGGAAGGTCAAGCACTGAAAAAGGTTCTTCATGATATTATCTCCGTACAAAAGGTACTTTCTTATGATGATGTTTGGAATGCATTGAAGTATACGGATGAAGATCCTGCTAATCCGAGTAATGTCATTTTATTTTACTCTGGGAAATCTAGTCCAAAAACAAATAGTGGTGGCAATGTAGGGAACTGGAACCGAGAGCATACGTGGGCAAAGTCACATGGTAACTTTGGGACAAGCAATGGACCAGGAACAGATATCCATCACTTACGCCCAACTGATGTACAAGTTAATAGCTCAAGAGGAAATTTAGACTTTGACAATGGTGGCAGTCCAGTGGCAGGCTGTAATGGTTGCTTGAAAGATTCAGATTCATTCGAACCACCTAACCGCGTAAAAGGTGATGTAGCACGTATACTATTATATATGGCCACTCGCTATGAAGCTGGAGATAAGGTGGATCTTGAATTAAATGACAAAGTTAATAATGGAACAGCTCCTTATCACGGTAAACTTTCTGTTCTTTTACAATGGCACAAGCAAGATCCCGTAGATGAATATGAAAAACAAAGAAATGAAAAAATTTACGAAATCCAAGGTAATCGAAATCCATATATAGATCATCCTGAATGGGTGGAGAAGATATGGTAAGTTAAAGAAGCGTACTCAAAACGCCACTTCAATGTTTAAGTTGAAGTGGCGTTTGAGTTTTGTTACACTCTTTTCAATTCTACTAAAATTCGTAGTGCTCATTAGTGTTTTGAATACTTATTCTTTTCAAAAGCGCATTTTCAGTAGATCCATCGAATTCAGCATGGAATACTATATCATCAACAGTAAATGTTGCGAAATAAAGTATTTGGTCAATAGTATCCGTGAAATCATTTGTTTCTATTGTCACTTTTTGATTTATAGCTTTTGAAATATCTTTTGCCGTTACTTCTTTAAAGTTAAATAAAAGAACATGTGTAATTGGTCCGTTGTTTATGTTTCCATCGTAAAATGTAGTGCAAATTGAGTAATCTTCATACGATTTGCATAAAACACCTTCAAAAGATTCTTCTTTCGCTATAGCCTTATTCTTTTGAACGCCATCACCAATAGTGTCCATAAAGGAAATCCCGGTTTTGGTGAAACTATTATTTAATGCTTTCATAAATGCTTCATTATGTATTATTGGAAGTCCTGTTTCTAGCAATATTTTTTCATTATTTGCTAATAGATGATTGTCTTTTACTACATAGGTTTGATTTACTTCTGTCCCTACTAAATGAAAGGAATTTGTAGTGGGATTTACAGTTATATCCTCCCTATTTTCTGCATATGCTTTGAAGCCCAATATGACACGAGAATTATCATCAGAAGCCTTAATAAGGTTTACTTCATGTGAAATCGTTTTGACGCCTGGTTGAAAGTCACTCGCGATGAGTATTTCTTTATCATCTGGTCCATTCAGTACGCCATGGAATGCAATTTCGTTATGAATTGGATATTCATAGTGTAGATCACTCCAGTTCTCCCAAGCTTTATTTGTTCTATTATATTTCCCTACGATGTAGCCGTAATTGGTTTGATCACTATAACCCAAAATATATTCAGGGATTTTATCTCCATCAAAATCGACAAATTGTTCAGCCGCTACAGGGAATTTAGATTTCGTTTGCTCATACCATTCACTTGTATTTACCGTACTCTGCCATTCTTCTTTCGATTGAGGGAGAGCTTGCTCTGCTGTTTGCTTCTCAGAAGCCTCTTCATTTTTCTTAGAAACTCCCTCATTACTCGAACATCCTACTAATAAACACACCAGTAAGAGGATAGACAAATTTCTTAACATCCTGAAAACCTCCATTTAATCTATAATCTAGTCATAATCTATCATTTATTATTCTACCTTTAGTCACATATTAGTATCTACATATTTTTTCGAAAGTACCAATATTTATTGGAAAACCGATATGTTTACTAGAAGAAGTATTTTAACAAGTTCATAAAGTAGATGCTGATAGTGAGATTATGGAAGCTTGATAAGGAAATTGTAGTGGAATCTTGTCATGTGAAATCTGAGTTTAGCAGATATGGAAGTGTGAGAGATCGAACGCTGGGTACTCAAAACGCCACTTCAATGTTTAAGTAGAAGTGGCGTTTTATTCTTTTCAAACGTATATTTTCAGTAGGAACATCGAGTTCAGCATGATATATGTTGAAGAATCGATTTTACACGGCAAAAGCGTGAAAATGATCATATATTATATGCTGTTGACGTCAAAACCCTAAGCAATCTCTTTCTTTACCTTTTTCACAATAGAATGTGAAGATAGTCTACCATGCAGTAAATAATAAACACCTATTCCGATTATGATAAGGAATGAACAATAAAAATATATTGATCCAAAATCAATTTTAGCTGCGGCAATACCAAAGATAAATGAGCCAATGCCGAACCCAAAATCATAGATAGAAAGGAATGTAGCCGTAGCCAATGCTCTTTTTTTAGGAGGTGCTACTTGAATAGCAATAGTTTGAAAGCTAGGAAATACAGTTCCCCATCCAACACCAATAAGGGCTGCTGATGCAAGAAATAACAAGGAAGTATTCGATACACTCAGTAAGAACGTACCGACTGCAAAGCATAAAATAGCGGGATAAATGATCCTATTTGCCCCGAATAAATCAAACCATTTTCCGGTAAAAGGTCGTGAAATTAAAAGAACCACTGCGTACACAACAAAGAAATAACTAGCAGCTTCCACTAAGCTTTGCTCTTTAGCATATAAGGAAACGAAGGAAATAATTCCTGAATAAATCAGTCCAAAGAAAGCTGACACCAATGATACAGGAATAGCGGAACGTTCCAAATAATCTCCAATCTTCATGCTTGTGTTTCGTTCAATTTCCCGTTCTTGCATAAAAGTTTTCTTAGGTAACTTAACAAATAATCCTGCAACGAGTGCAAAGAAAGCAAAACTTGCATTGATGATAAACATTAGACTTGTCGCTGTTTGTTGCATAACAGTCAAACCTAAAAAGGGACCAATAGCCATAGCAAGATTTAGCGTTAGTCCATAGTACCCCATTCCTTCTCCTTTACGGGATTCAGGGATGAGATCAGCTACAATTGCTCCAGTGGCTGTTGTGGCCATCCCAAAGCCAATTCCATGAAAAAAACGAAGAAATAGTAAGCCAATCAAAGATTGCGGAATAAAATACAAAGTTGAAGCTGCGAAAAGAACAAGGAGAGAACTTATAAAAACGACATATTTTCCTGCCTTTTCGATCCATTTACCTGCAAATGGGCGTGTTAGGATGGAGGCAATCAAAAAAACTGTAGTAATAAGTCCAGCTTCAGTTTTGGCACCATGTAATTCTTGTATAGCATATATCGGTAATGTGACCAATAAATAAAAAAATGTTGTAAACACGAGAAAATTAGTAATGGCAATACTGATAAAATCTCTTGTCCATAATCGAGGTTTATCCAATATTTCCACCTCCTCAAAATATTAAATTCCTTGTACCACCCGCTGAAACAGAGGAACTTATGCTAAGACCTTCCAAGATAACAGAAGTTCCTTGAATTCTTACTGCTATCAAGTTGATTCCCACAAAATATGTACATAAATAATGTTATCAGTGACCTTTTTCTAAATTCATTATTCATTTATACTGTCATTTCTAAAAGGTACAGTTTACAATAAACACAAATGACAGATGAGGTATTTCAATAATGAATGAGCTAATTTTTAATATCAATCGAGAAAATAATATTCCAATGTACCAACAAGTTTATCAATACATAAGAACTCAGATTTTATCTGGTAAATTAGAGTGGAATACAAAGTTGCCATCGATTAGGCAACTTGCTCTCCAACTAGAGGTCAGCAGAAACACAACTCAGCTAGCTTATGAACAATTGCAATCGGAAGGGTATATTCGAAGTGAGAACAAAAAGGGGTTTTTTGTAGATGCAAATATATCGGATGAGACGCTTAATTATGAACCTATTAAAGAACAGCATCATGAAAAGAATCAAACTGACATAAAAACGATTGACTTTAAAATCGGGACAGTGGATCAAGAGAACTTCCCTTTGAAAACATGGAGAATGCTTACAAACAAAGTTATTAAAGACCCTAGCATGTTTTCATACGGAGAAAAGCAAGGCGATATTCAATTAAGAAAGGCACTAGTAGATTACTTGTTCCAATCAAGAGGGGTTAATACTTCTGCTGAACAGATTATTATTGGCAGTAGTACACAACACTTGTTATTACTTTTGACGCTGTTGCTAAAGCAAGACTATCAATATCTGGCAGTAGAAGACCCTGGATATAATGTGGCAAGGGACCTATTTGCGCTTCAGTCATTTATCATAGATCCAATCCCGGTAACAGAACAAGGCATTCAAGTTGATCGCCTTTTACAGTCACCTTCTAGACTTTTATATGTCACTCCTACTCACCACTTTCCATATGGAGTAACTATCCCCGTCAATGAAAGATTAAAGTTAATTCAATGGGCAAAAAGGGTGGAAGGATATATTATTGAGGATGATTACGATAGTGAATTTCGTTACATTCATCAACCTATACCATCTCTTCAAAGCTTAGATTCTAATGATAGGGTGGTTTATTTAGGAACTTTTTCAAAAGCATTGCTACCTTCTATCCGGGTTAGTTATATGGTTTTGCCAAAGAGGCTAGTAAGTGAATATAAAAAGATACTTCCTTTGCTTGAGCAAACATCCTCATCTATTCATCAGAGAACATTGGCGGCCTTTATGAATGAAGGATATTGGTACTCACACTTAAGGAAGATGAAGGCTTTGTATAAACGTAAAATGAACCTATTGAATAGGGAATTACTAAAACACTTTAAAAATGATGTTGAAATAAAAGGTAGTAGCTCCGGAGTTTACGTTATTATTGAAGTTAAAACAAAAATGAGTGAAAAAATGCTAATAGAAAGCGCATATGAACACGGAATAGCAGTTCATCCATGCTCACAAACTTTCTCGAAATATAAACCACAATATCCACACATTTTACTTGGATTGGGTAATTTAAGTGAGGAAGAGATCATAAAAGGAGTTTCACAATTAGCAAAAATTTGGTTGTAATCATATAAGGGACCGCATAACATCGGTATTTAAAAGAGATCAAATAAGAAAGAAAACCTGTTTGTATAGCTCCATTCATTTATGATTCAATACTATTTAACATAATTGATATAGTACTTTTTAAATATATAATTTTTCCTTTAACTATTGTATTTATCAATAGTGTTCTATGGTTTAGTAAATTCAAACTTGAATTTTATGAGCATATGCTTTGGGCTTATATTGCTTTCTTATTATCCGTTATTGTTTCGTTTCAAAGAAAAGCCTCCTGGTGAAACCTTAGTATTACACGCAGATTTTTTAATGATTTTGTACATCACAGTAGTGCAGTGTATTTTTTTACTTTTTTTTAATGGCTTTCTTTATATAACTTATATAATTCTAAAAAAATCAAAAAGTTTTAAAAGAAGGTTGTTAAAAAGACACTGAATTTCCTTTTACAAAATAGAAAATAACGTTTAGTAAATTTAATCTTGCTGCAAAAAATAATTCGTTTTAAGGAGAGAATGGCAATTTGGCATTCCATGGGTGCTTCCGTTCTACGCCAGCTTATAAATTAAATGAAATAGTTAACTAAATTTCTCTGGTTGACCTTATAATCCGAACATGGTGCTTTAGAAGCAAAGCGTAGAGCTGTTCAAACGCTCTTTTTTTATTTTAAAGCGGAGCAGCAATTAAAACATAATAATCTTGAAACGAAAACAAAAGAAATACGACTACCTTTATAGAAGGAGTGATATGTTTGAAAAAGTTTGGTTTAATTCTGTATTTATCACTATTATCAATATTTTTACTCGGTTGCCAACAGGAAAGTGAAATTAACAATCTGAAGAAATCTTCTCACCCCGAAGAGGCAATGAAGAATGGCGATGTAGTCAATGTTCACGGAAAAATTAGTAACTTAGATAAATTCGAGAATTTTATAAAAAATGCTAAAAAAGGTGTAAAAGATGATGTTCGTATTACAATGTACACGATTGAAGGAGACCCAATTTTTTTAAAATTAAATTATGACGGCAACGAAATTCAATATACTTATGATGATTCACAAGATGGATATGCGGGTTCTGGAAAGGGAATCAAAAGTACGTCTTGTTCTAATTTAGAATCAAGAAATAATGATGAAGGCGTTGAATACTATTTAAGTGGGTGTTCGTCGGATGTTGGAGATACTTTTTCCTTTCAAATTTCACAATAGGGAAAAGACTAAGGAGTAATATACATGCCAGTATCTGAAAGGCTTTCTGATAAAAAATATCAATCTTATAGTGGGCTGTTTGCATTTAATTTTGTTCCATACTTTTTTATTTTTATAATACTAGGTGCAACCTTGCCACCAGTGATTGATAACATAATTTAGTTTAATTTAAATGGCATCAAAGGAGTTCTAATAATAATAGGGACATATAGGTCGATATTATAGTCTCCATTTTATTTTTTTAACTTGATTTTAGTATTTACTACATATTGGTTTAAGTTCAAATAGTGTTTCAATTTGTTCTTTTTGTAAACGAAAATAAAATTGTTATTAAAGTGACGGTGCTTTCCTTGAAAATCAAAGAGTTGCATGGGCAGCTCTTTTTTTCTTTATTGAACGATCCTAGGCAATTAAGTTGAAATAGATTTGATTGCAATTATCGTAAAATAGTTTATTGTAAAGAGAAGTTATGATTAAAGGGTGTGCAGCTATGTTATATTTCGGAGAATTAGTTTATCCAGCATTTATACAACAGGATGCTGATGAAACATATGGTGTTTATTTCCCTACTCTTTTTCCTGAAAACGGGTGGGATATTCCTTTGTGCTGGGGCAAAACCAAACTTATTGCGATAAAAAATGCAGAAAAGGATTTAGCTTACTCTTTAGCAGGAATCTTATATGATAATGAAGAACTTCCTAAACCTATCCCTATTCAAAGTAACAACCTTTCTCAAGGAATGGATTTAATCGATGTGAAGACATCGTTTGAACCGTATGCCGAAGAAATACAGGAACATTTGAAAAACGCACATTGGCATATTGACTATTACGCTGAAGAATATGAAGAGAGAATCGAGGCCATTGGTTATAAAAATGACCAAGGAAAGTGGGATATTCAATTTGGAGATTATTCAGAGGAGGAGGAAATTCTTTTTTTTGATTCCTCGCACAGAAGAAATCCTGAGTGGCCGTTTAATATGATACTATTTTCAGTACATACAAGATCTGAAGCACAAGAGAAATTTAATCAATTTGTTGAAAAAGTAGTTATCAAACATCGTACTTCCATTGAGTGGTTAGAGAGGGAAAAAGAACGACTGAAATTTGAAAAAGATAATAAAAAAATTATGTTCAAATCAATTAATGAATTAGTAAAAAAGGGACAGATTTCTGCAATGCAAGCAGCAATATTAAAAAAAGAAGTAACAGATCCAGAATACAGTATCAATTAACTGAAAGAGGTAACCATCTCATTATTTTTGAGGTGGTTTCTTTTTTTTATAGGGTGGCATCACTTAAGAGTTAAGGAACTGATATGAGCAGATATAGTAAAGTACAATATTAAATTACATCCCTATATTGAGTGAATATGTGAAGGTAAAGAAAAAACATTTGGTTATCGATACGTTCTATTTTTAATAAAGTTTGAAGTTAGCAAAAAAGCAATTCCAATAAAAATGTATAGTAGTGCTGCAGATTTGTTCGGAATAAATGAATTGTAATTAAGAGGGCCGAGTGACGTTCCAAATCCACTCATACACATAAAGAAGCCTATCCCAAAATGAATTTTCCGATTGTAGTATGTTTTTTCATATATAGATCCCTCCTGAAATATGGATTTTTGTATATCTAAGCGAAATATAATTTTGGAATTTTGATTTTGAGGAGATTAATAAATAAAGTAATTCACTACTTCGTCGAATATCAATAACTTGTGTAGAAATATACCTTAACTAAGAAGTTGAGTGGGGTGTGGAAAAAATTACATATATGAATAAATGCAATACATTGTTAAGATTTGATAGGTCAAGTATTCTTTGGTAAGAAATTAGAACAGTGGCATTTCTCCAATAAGTGAAGACGTTTTTTACAAACTAAACAGAATAGATCAAGATCGATAATTAGTAAGTATTTTGTTGTGAAAGGAAAAGTAATGAGTAAGGTAAAACTATATTTAACCTATCGAAAAAAATCATATCTTTTATATATGGCACTTTATATTACAGGTTTCATTGTTGCTAACTGTATATTTGGACCTCCGAAGCATTATGTTGCCCCTATTTTATCAACGATATTAGTTTATAGCTTTTTAGAGTTTCGAGAATATAAAAGTTGGAAAAAAGAAAATTATTGAATTTAGTATCCTCAAGGAGGTTTGCTTGAAGATCATTGGAATGCTTAGACAGCCCCATTTTTCTTCTTGTGCTAACGGTGTGGTTTAGTTAAAGAAGGAAAAAATTACATATGTAAATAAAGTGAAAATAAATAACTTGATAATAAAAAGAGGTGTTTGATTTGAACGCTAAAACCTTACATGAATGGGAACAAAAACACGATGCAAAAAATCAAACAATTAAGGGATTTTGGGAAAGTTTTAGGAAATGGCGTGAGGAAGATAGATATGACTATTTAGACACGTTTAATGGGAAGTTGTACGAAGAATTCATTAGTGTTGAAGAAAAATCCATTGAATTAATATATAACTTCTCAAGGGTTGAAGCATTTGTGTTCTTTACTGTGAATTTTTTTTACTTTGATAAAGAAATTGGAACATACTCCATTGAATTCGACTTGGATGGGGGGAGTATTAGATGAATATTTAGTTGTTGACCATTTATCCATAAAAAATATTATTTCTGAAATAAAACAAAACATAACGACTGCGCGAAAAGCATTAAAAGAGGGCATTGAATTAAAATCAATATCAATATCCAATATTACTGGTATTGATGAAACTTCAATAGAAATTATAAAGAAAAAATATTGTTGAACTATAGGATGCAAAAGTTTAACAAGGTGTTGCAGCGGCAGCATCTTGTTTCTTCTTGTGCAAACGAAGCAGTTTAGTTGGATAAGAAGTATGAAAAGATAAAAATAAAAAAGTGTGGGAGAAATTATATGAAATATACTTGCCCTTGTTGTGGATATAGAACATTAGACGAAGAGCCCCCAGGAACTTATGATATATGTGGAATTTGTTATTGGGAAGATGATGGAGTTCAATTTGATGACCCTGATTGTGAAGGAGGAGCTAATATTCCATCCTTAAGGCAAGCACAAAAAAACTTTATTGAATTTGGTTCTTGTGAAGAAAGGTGTATTGAATTTGTAAGAAAACCTAATGAAAAAGACGAAAAAGACCCTAATTGGAAACGGTTATTATAAAGTAAGTAAGGAATTAGGATAAACGAGGGTGTTTTTATTTGAAAAAGGAAATTTCAAAGGCTTTAAAACGAATAGAAGAGGATATAAAAAATGATGATTTGGGGAAGGCAAGGGATAGATTACACGGGTTAATATCAACCTTTCCAAATGAATTAAAACTCCGTAAAAAGTTGGGAGATATTTATTTCGAGTTAAAATATCCTGCAATGGCTGGTCGATATTGGTATTTAGAAAAGAATAAGACCTCAATAATGATACATGCGTGTATAGAATTTGAAAACTCTATGGGAAATGACATTAATAATATAGCAAGAGCTTTAAAGTATAAAGGCGATATTGAAATTTTGATAGGACTGGAATTAGACACAGCACTTTTATATAAAGTAAAAGAAAAATTAGTAGAAGAACCAGATGTTCCAACAGAACTTGAAGATAAATTAATTATCTTTGGTTGTCTTTCAATAACATTTTTAATAACTATTCTTATATTTGTTGGAGCTGCTACAGTTCTTAGCTGGATTTTTTTTAATTAGTTTTGCAATAGTGGATAATGGAAAGAAATTTGCTGTTAATGGGGTGTAATAGCTGTAAAGAAAGGCTGTATTTGACAGACTTTTTAGTAAGGATCATGTAAAAAGAATTTTAAGCATAGCGTTAATTTAAGAAGAGGTAAATATTTTCAATTGTATGGGGGAGTCACATTGGTAAATGAAGTAATTACAAATGCTAAAGAAATGATTCAAAGGTCTGGAACATCCACTAGGATAGCGACAGATGAAGAAATAAATGCCCTAAATGAAAAACTAGATATTAAACTTCCGGAATGGTTGATAGAATTAATGACTACGGTAGAAGTGTGTGATAGTGAATTGGTGGTTCCTTTTTATGCAGAAGATGAAGATCCTCAATTACGAATCGAATTCTTGAATCCAAAGTGTATTATTGAAGAATGTTTAGACGCTGTTCCTGGATGTGCAGTATTTGAAAATGGTTATATTTGTATCGGAGTAGAAATAGCAATTGGTGATGCTTACGCAATAAATATACACGAAGGAAATAATCCTCCTGTCTATTTATTAGATCATGAATATGGTGAAGAGACTGAGTGGATCATTGAAAATAAACGAACTGTTGTAGAAAAAATATCCGACCTTTTCCTAGTTGCTAGAATAAATAAATGATTATCTGTTTACTGAAGTTAAACTTTTTATTGAACTAACGGGGCGGATTAATTGAATACGAATAATGGTATGCATGAAGTAAATAATTTCTGTAACAACAATACTGTAAATGAAAATAATTCCATATTTGATTAACGATTAAAATTTTTGTATTGAATTTCAGTTCGTAATAGTATAAAATTTACAAAATTACATATAAAAAGCTGTGAAAAGAAGAGTAAACATACGTACTATCTACAGAGACCTCTGGTAGCTGAAAAAGAGGGATAGGAAATGTGTTGAAACAAGCCTTTGAGCTGTGTATAGGATTTGTTTGTTGGAACAATGATGATGCAACGTATTCTCACGTTATAGAGATAGGGTATCGCAGGTGATTTATTCACAAAGCCGTACTTGATAAGGTTTCTACAGGAATGTAGAAATGAACTGGGGTGGCACCGCGATATGACTCGCCCCCAAGATAACAATCTTGGGGGTGAGTTTTTTTATTTTGTTTTACAAAAAAATAAAATAGGAGTGGTGATTATGTCCAGATGGAAGTATCCTTTCATACTATTAGGAGGAATAGGCATTTCAAATGTGGGTGCATGGGTTTACCTAATTGCACTGAATTTAATGATATTGAATGAAACAGGTTCCCCGCTTGCAATTGCTTTATTATATATACTAGGTCCAATTGCAACTATATGTTCGAATGCTTGGGCAGGTAGTTTAATTGATCGGGTAAATACACGACGACTTATGATGGGATTAGATGTTTTCCGAGCAATATGTATTGCGTTAATTCCATTTTTACCTTCACTTTTTTATGTTTATGTACTAGCGTTTATCATTAATATGGGAAGTGCCATTTTTCAACCTACATCTATGGTTTATATGACTAAACTAATACCTGAAAAAGATCGGCAACGCTTTAATGCACTACGTAGTTTTATCAACTCTTGTGGTTCACTAATAGGTCCTGCCATCGCAGGGATTTTATTTTGGGTGGGAACTCCCTATACTGCCATCTATGTGAATGCAGTGGCTTTATTTTTTTCTGCACTGATTATCATGATGCTACCAGATGTTGATTCAGGACTCAAAGAGACAGAGGGGCAAAGATTTACATGGGATATGATAAAAACTGATTTTTGGGTTGTTTTTAACTTTAGTAAGGACAATTCCTATGTCACAAAAATATATTTATTATTTAGTGGTACTACTATATTCATGACCGCAATCGATTCTCTTGAGGCAGCATTTGCTAAAGGAGTACTTTCAATATCAGATACCAATTATGGGTTTTTATTAAGTGTTTTTGGAGCTGGAATAATAATTGGATCAATTATTAATTCAGTATTTTCAAAACAACTTGCCGTTAATCTTTTAATAGGTATTGGTACCATTTTTACCTCAATAGGTTATTTAGTACTTTATAGTTCTAGTGGCTTTTTTAGTGCGGTACCTGGTGTATTTTTAATCGGGTTTGCTGTAACGTTTGCAAATACAGGGTATTTGACTTTCTATCAAAATCATGTACCAGTGAAGATGATGGGAAGATTCGGAAGCATCTTTAGTGTCATTGAAGCAGGTTTCATTGTTGCTTTAACGGTTTTGATAGGTTTAGCTGCTGAATTAACTTCGATTCGTCCTGTGGGGTTAATAGGATCATTTGCCTTCTTCTTATTAGGGGTATTGGCATTAAAAGCTGTATCAGGTGCAAAACTTCAGAAATATTTTAAAAATGCTTCTTCTTTAAACAGTTAATTAAAAAGGCTTGAATCACACTTTATTATGTTATGTATTTTATTGTGAGTAGAGTTTTCTGTCAGTTTAGAAGGGGGCAGAAGTGTTGAATTAAGGTATTAGGAAACTTATTAAAATCGTATAAAGGGGTTAAATAAATGAAATACATTGAATCAGAAAAGGTCACTAAAGAAGAAAAAGAACATATTTTTCAAGAATTATTAAAATACAATCTTGATAACATTGAAGAAAAGGTAGTAAAAGATATTGGTCTTTTTGTAGAAGATGAAGAAGGAAATAGAGTTGCGGGGTTGATTGGTGATACACATGGAAATTGGTTAGAAGTAGAGTATTTATGGGTAAGTGAAAAACTTCGCGGACAGCATATTGGTACGGAATTGATGCGTAAAGCTGAGAAGATTGCTATTAATAGAGGTTGCAAATATGCCTCCCTAAATACTTTTAGTTTTCAAGCACCTAATTTTTACGTGAAGCTAGGCTATAAAGAAGAATTTGTACTCAATGATTATCCGTTAACGGGAAAGCGATACTATTACACAAAAAAGCTTTAAGATTCAATTGTTAATAAGAACGCTGAATAAGGTTAGCTTATTAAAGGCGACCGAGGGCGATACGGAGAAATTTAAGTAGAGGACTTTTCTCGACTTTTCAACAATATTTTTCACACATCAATCTAAGGGCTTGTGAGTAAAATTACACACAAGTCCTTTTGTTATGATTCCTTTATTGCTCCTACAAACTCCTACATGGCTTTGTAGGAAAGATTGGACAAAATCTGTGAGAATTTGATTTCTCTACGCCACTTTTCAACCATCATAAGCTCATTAACCCCATCTAAGAACCTGTAACGGTTAAACTTTCTTTGTTAGTACTTCATTTTCACCAAACATTATATTTTATCTGTAAAGCTTACTAGTAGCTTTAGCTTGTTGCTTCGTCAACCTTTACCTTATTAGACTAACAATGCAGTTAATTGAATCAGGAAAAAATTACATATATAAAGTAAGGCAATACATTGTTAAGATTTGATAGGTCAAGTATTCTATGGAAAGAAGTTAGAGCGGAGGAGTTCCTCCAACAAGTGGTACTGATAAGATTAAAAATAAAGGATATGGTTTAAAAGGTGGATTTAATGAAACAAATAACAATAGGTTCCTGGACTATCGAGGTAGATGTAAATAAAACAAAGGAATTTTATAGGAAACATCATTTAATCACCGAAGGTTGTGATTGTGACTTTTGTGCAAATTTTGTTTTAGCCTGCGACAAGTTCCCTCCAGCAATTAAAGAACTCTTTAATTTACTTGGTATTGATCCTCGAAAAGAAGGAGAGGTTTCTGAATATATGGAGAATAAAGATGGTACACATTTATATGGTGCATTTTATCATATTGTTGGAAGAATAATTGAGGGACCAAAACTGTGGATGCCTACAGAGGAAGGTAGTGAAGTTTCATCACCTACCTTTGAAAAATATTATGGTGTTGAATTAGGTTTTTGTGAAGGTTTATCATTATTTTTCGAAGGGCTTCCAATACCAACAATTCAGTTTGAAATACAAATGAATATTCCATGGTTATTAAGCTAATGAAACTGTTTAGTTGAATAAGAAACAATTTTTAATAGACTGTAACAAAAAATTCAGAGGTGAACTAAGAATGATTGGCTCTCCTGAAATAAATAAAGTGATTAGAAAAATTTTATCACCAGTATTAAAGGATAATGGATTTGAAAAAGTTAATACTCGACGTAATTGGGGTTGGAAGGACCACTGTATTTTGGTATTGGACATAACTGCTGTTGGAAAGTATTTTTCAGATGTAACAGGATGGTCTCCGATGTCTGTGTATGTAGAATTAGGGATATATTATGACTTTGTTCTACCTAAAGATGGTGAAATAAAGATTGGAACAAAAGGTGAATTACTACCCAAATCCCATCAATGCCAGTTACAAAGACAGTTATTTTGTAGCCTTGACCAATCTAAATACACTAATGACTTTGACAATCCTGCTGAAAAAGAGCGTAACGATATTTGGTGGATACAACCAGATGGCTCTAATATCGAGGAAGTCATAAGTGATATAAAACAAGATTTCATAACTAATGGATTAGAGTGGTTTAAAAAAAATACAGATTTGAAGACAGCTTTTCTAGAAATTGAAAAAGAGAATAACTCTTTCAAAAAATTTTATAAAGCAAAGTATTTTGCAGAGCATTTAAATGATAATGCAAAGCTTAATGAGTACAATCTTTTGTTAGAACAAGAGCAAAAAAGAATTGGTAAGATATTAAACTAAGTTAATAAATATTTAAATGCTGTATTCTTTACATGTGTGTATCCATAAATAAGGCTAAAAAAGGATGTTGTCGGTTGAACTACTATAAAAATAAAGTAGCCTGGCGCCATTTATGCAATCAGGGGTGGGTAGAAATAGTACAGGAGAAGAAAACAGGCAACCTTTTGATAGCATGTTCTGAGTGTGAATCCATGTGGAGACACCCAGATGATATAAAAAATCAAAAAAAATTCACATCGGCTTTTGATACAACAATCGAAGATACAGTTGAGGATGAAGAAGATGTATTTTTAATATTTGAGTCGTATGTTGAAATCCAACACCCAACTGATAAAGATGTTCAAACAAAGAAATGGGGAAAATATATCATAGAGAATTAATAAAACATTGCTAGTATTGTTATGGATTGAGAAGAATACGGTTATCCAAAGATTTAGAAATAGACTCTAAATGAAATGATATTTTTTATAATTTTCTATAAAATATAGTACCCAATGAAAGTTTGGTAATATTAAAAGCCACGTTTGCTGTTAAATCAGTGTTTGTGGCTTTTTGTATGAACATTATTTATGCAAATTTTATTCAAAGGTATATGAGCATTGTTACAATAAGACTTTTCAATATTTTGCAGAAAACGCTGCAAGTTAGTTGAAGAGTGCTGTATGACTTCAACATTTAGTAATTTAATGGAATTAGATTTTTAGAGTGCTTAATCTATTTATGGTAAAATGTTACTAAAATAGAAGACGCATATGGAGGGATACTATGAATCAAGCGGCTCAGGAGTACTGGAATGAATATTGGAAGAATCAACCTCAACCTCAGTCTGTTAGTGCATGGCAATTTGGGGCCGATCCTGATTATCTCGCGCAATTGGTGGTAGATGGAAGTAAAACAGCAACATGCTCAGGATATATTTTTTATGAACTGGAGAATGAACCACTGCCAACAACAGAGGATTACAGCATTATTTTAAACAACAATGATAAACCTGTAGCAATTATTAAAACAGTAGAAGTTACGCTAACTCCTATGAATGAGGTCACTGAAGAGTTTGCTATTGAAGAAGGAGAAGGAGATAGAACCTATACATATTGGTGGGAAGCTCATGAAAAGTTCTTCAGAAATGAGTTAAACGCAATCGGACGTGAATTTTCGGAAGATATGCCCCTTGTTTGTGAGCGTTTTAAAGTGGTGGATGTGAAGAATGGGTAAAGATTCATTCTTAAACAACAGTGCGTATTTTTTAATAAGAATCGCTTTTCTTAATGAACTAACGGGGGCAAGAGTTTAAGATCAAGCAAGAAATCTGCTTACAAAGTTTTTATTAGATAGTATCATTTTCATTGTTACTTGTTGAGAGAAAGGGGAATTGACTTTGTTAATTGAAAGTGTAATAGACTACATATCGAGCCTTAAAGGGTATTCATCTATAAAAAAAATCAAAAAAGGATACTCACCAGATGAAAAATACATAGTTACTGTCGGGCAAAATCAATACTTTATACGATTATCAGACATACAATATCACGAAAAAAGAACCGTCGAATTTTCATTGCTTCAAGCATTAGAAAAACAAGGCGCACAAACGAATAAAGCCTTAGAATGTACTTTATTGAATGAGGCTAATCTTTCTGTCATGGTATTAAGCTATATTGAAGGATACCCTGCAGATGAATTCATTTGGAATCTTTCTGATGTGGCGCAATTTAATATAGGTCTTGCTGCTGGGAAAGAATTAAGAAAAATTCATCAGCTATATGCCCATGTCCCACAAACGATGCACTGGGAAGAAGCTCAAAAAAAGAAATTCAGTTTTTATTTAAATGAATATAAAAAAGGTAGTTATCAACTGCCAAAAGAGCAAAAAATACTAAACTTTATTGAAAACAATTTCCACCTTCTTAAAGATCGACCTATAACATTACTTCATGATGATTTTCATCTTGGCCATATCATCGTTCAAAATAACACGTACAATGGCGTAATTGATTTTAATGGTTATGATTTTGGTGACCCATACCATGATTTTTATAATCTTTCTTTGTTTAGCAGAAGACATAGTATCCCATTTTGTATTGGACAAATAAATGGTTATTTTACAGAATCTCCAGACGATACATTTTGGCGAATATATGCCCTTTATGCAGCGATGAATATCGTCTCTACGATTGTGTGGACGAAAAAATATGATGAACAATCTTTTGATGATGCATTAGAAAGAATCCATCTCATTTTAGAAGATCATGACTATTTTAATTTGAATCAACCATTATGGTATAAGTCCATACCAATTGATAATGTTACAGGTTTATAAACGGCCATAGTATATTTTTAAACTGAACTATATTAATAAAATATAGTTCAGTTTTTATTTATGAGCAAAATCTATCCGCCTCTTATTCTACTAACGCAGCAGGTTAGTTGAAGTAGGAACTAACTTATTATCTATATCACAGAATGACGATAATGCAAAAAAATGATTAATCAAGAATAAGAGATTATTAACCTATAATGTAATCTCTTTACATTAATGGTGAAATATACGTTACTATTATTTAAAGTATAATTTTTAATGGGAAAGGAGTTTTAAAGGTGAAAAAAGAGAGTGATCATTTATGTTTCATCGATAATATAAAAATAGCTTTAATTATGCTTGTAGTAGCTCACCATGCTGGACAAGCCTATGGACCAGGTGGTTGGTGGTATTTTTTGGATGGTGAATCCATCAACTGGTTGGGTAGGTTTTTCTCTGTAAATGCAGCATTTTTTATGAGTATGTTTTTCTTTTTATCAGCCTATTTTCTCCCTCAATCAATCGCCAGAAAAGGGCCAAAACGGTTTTTAAAAGAACGGCTTATTAGAATTGGTATTCCATTACTACTGGGATTTCTCGTGATGATTCCTATTTTGATGTATTTATATTACATTAATTTCAGAGATTATGAACCTATCCCATTTTTATCTTACTATGTTAATATATTTTTTGGACTTGGTAATGAACCCGCGAATTGGACTGGGCCATCATGGCCTGATATGCAATTTGGCCATTTATGGTTTTTAGAGCATTTACTTGTGTATGCGATTGTGTTTTCGGTCTGGACCTTCTTTACATCTAAGAAATTCACACAAAAGTCTGATAGAAACATTAAGGTTTATCAGATTCTCTCCCTGTGGTTGGTCGTTAGTTTAGTGACTTTTATTACAAGGATATGGTTTCCTATTGATCATTGGACAGCTTTTTTAGGATTTATTCAAACTGAATTTGCACATGTACCACAGTATGTGAGTTTCTTTTGTTTAGGCATTATGGCTTATCATCGCAAATGGTTTTTAACTATGAGTGCGAGAGCAGGATACATCTGGCTTGTTAGTGGAATATTAATAGTGACCATTTTGTATTTTGGAGGAAATACGATAGATCCTTTTCTTTTAAAGGGTGGACAAAACTTCGGTTCGTTGGCTCGATCATTAATTGAGACGTTACTGTGTATTTCACTTGTAATCGGTCTTCTAATTTTATTTAGAGAGAAAGTTAACGGCGCTAATCGTTGGTCAAAGATGTTAGCGAACAATGTATTTATTGTTTATTTCATCCATGTCCCAGTAGTTGTCTTCCTTCAATATACATTTAATGACCTACCAATATCAGTCTGGACTAAATTTCTTATAACGGTGTTTTTAGGAATCATTCTAAGCTTTTTGCTAAGTCATTTTGTATGGCGTAAGATTCCATACCTCAAAAAAATGATGTAAAAGGAAATAATTTTTAGATAAGTGAAAAAGCCAGCATTAATGCTGGCTTTTGTCTTAATAGGATAATGATGTGTCATAAAAATAATGGTTCTTTTTCAACTAACAAGGTACTTTACGTCAATAAGGAGTGGAGACATTTTCTACTTAAACTAAACCAGCAGAATAGTTGACGATAAAATATGGGGTGGCAAGAGATGAGAATAGCAGATTCTAAAATTATTTCTGCCACTAATGTGTTAATGATGAAGAAGATAGCTATTTTCTTTAAGGAATAGTAGGTAATTTGCATAGAATTTGCGGAGAGGCTCCAGAAAACAATAATTTAAGCTATTGCTTAAATTACGCATTAGAAGTTCGCTTGTGATATTACATTCATTAATGGTCGCAACGACTACAGTACTATAATGTATGACATGTGTGACTGGAGATATTATGCAGGTGGGGGAGCTACTTTTCATACGGTAGATGGTGGACATTTTTTTATTACAGCGAATTTTTGACTTGTTGTGGATATTATCAAGCAAACATTGACAATATCGAATAAAATTCTAGAAAGGTAATGATAGCTCGTTTATTGTGTACTAATTTTCATTTATCTTAATTGGAAAAGAGGTTTTGAATAAATGAATAACAATATTATTTTTGGGATAGTATTATTAGCGCTAAGTTTGTTTCTTAAGCCATTTATGGCGATTGTGGGGCTGAATGAAAGGTTATTCAGCTTGCACTTGCAAGGTGAAACAGTGTTTTCATTGAGTCCATTCTAAGTTCGGATTATTTTGGCAGTAATTGGGGTTATCATGCTTATCATCGGCGGTATGCAAGTTACAAAGCAGAAGAAAAAATAATTGAAAGGATAGAGAACACAACAATTGATCTTGCTACAATATTGAATATTTATAACCAAGGTATTGAAGACCATGTTATCTAAATAGATGAAAATCTTTAGGACCTTCTTCAACTAATGAGGCTTTTTTCTTGATGATCATTGAGTTCCATATGCAGCTCTTTTTCTTACGATTAGTCAAGTATCTATAATAACTTTCTTAACTCTCTGATATTATTTTGATAAATTGGGCCATGCCGAATAAGCCTAGTGATTTT
>NZ_JBNNUW010000029.1:0-51916 GCF_050280125.1 Lysinibacillus sp. NPDC093692 | reverse complement strand
AAGCTCCTTCTCCGTTCGCTCGACTTGCATGTATTAGGCACGCCGCCAGCGTTCGTCCTGAGCCAGGATCAAACTCTCCATAAAAGAAATTTGATAAGCTCAAATTGTTTTGCTGGCATCATGTTTGATGTCCAAAATTTTGTTTTGTTCACTAACTCAAGGTTAGCTACCAAAAACTTTATTGATTACGTTTTGCTTGTTCAGTTTTCAAGGTTCATTTCGTTGTTGTTTTGTTTCAACAACTTTTTTAGTATAACATTTTTGTTTTTTTGTTGTCAACTCTTTTTTAGAAGTTTTTTTCACTTCGTTTCAAAAGCAGCAACTCTTATATAATACTATTCTTAGTTTTCGATGTCAACATCTTTTTTGATGTTTTTTCGAACTCAGTTTGTTTCTTGCGTCGTCTTAACGACAAGTAATAATTTATCATGATTTTAATACAACCGCAAGTGTTTTTTACTATAAAATTTTCTTTTTTTATAAATGGTGAATTAGTGAGTTATTTTGCGTTTTTTCGAGAACTAAATAACTCTTATAACTTTCTATCTATCACTTTAATTGTTTTACTATACATCTCTTTCTTAAAAATCTCAACAAACTAAATAAGAAGAGTCTTACTTCTATCTAAGAATATCCTTTTTAAAAGGATGCTTTCTCAAGCTTTTCTTGAAAAAGCATCTAAGATCTACACAATAAAATGCGTCATCTCCCCTCTTACACATCACTCTAACAAATAAACAATAGAAAAAAGGAGCCAAAGTGGTACTCCTACACCTCGACTCCTACTTACTTCATGTTTATTACTTTTTTAACTTTATTGTTCCGCACATAATAACAAAAAAGAAAGAAGAATATATTATGTTCGCTTTTCAATTGCGGAATTCAAAATTGAAAGTGTGTTTTTCAAAACTAAAATATAAAGAATCTACTAATTCTAATTAGTTATTTTGTTTCTCAACTACATCTAGGCACCAAGAGAAATTATCCCATGCCGAATACCAGCCAGTGAAAACTTCAGAGGAATCATCCCAACGGACATCGAACTTTTTCTGACCGTTTATATCCACTAAATATAAAGCTAGAGTCGGTTCCACCTTAGAAACCGCTAATTTCATGCCATTTTCAAGTTCTTCCTCAGTAAACGGAACATCTGAAACTGAGCGTACTTGCGCCTGTTCAAATACTAGTTTGTTAAAGATTTTATAATTCATTATAAGCCTCCAATAATACTTCTATAATGTCTATTTCTATTTTATCTGCAAATTACAGAACTCTAAAAGTATACCTTATATTCATTCATCATTTAAATACTCTACTTAATTCTTTCTAAATTTAAACTTTTCAAACGTTAACTTAACTAAGTAAGACTATTTCATCATAGAAAACGCAAAACAGGAGTCTTAGTGCTTCTCCTACACCTCGACTCCTGCCTTTTCACGATTACCTCTTAACAAAGCTGTTCTTTTCTAGTTCGATTACCGCTTTTTTATCCTGAGTAGTAGTCGTGCTATATCCTCTATCAATTAAGTTAAAACAACTATTTAGTAGTATGACGCATTGTAGGGAATAATAATACGTCGCGAATTGATGGTGAATTTGTAAGAAGCATGATTAAACGGTCGATACCAATGCCCAATCCACCTGTTGGAGGCATACCGTATTCTAATGCTTCAATGAAATCATTGTCCATTTCATGTGCTTCATCATTACCGGCTGCTTTTTCAACTAATTGAGCTTCAAAGCGCTCACGTTGGTCAATAGGGTCATTTAGTTCTGTAAAGGCATTTGCATGCTCACGACGAACGATGAATAGTTCGAAACGGTCTGTAAAACGCTCGTCCTCTGGATTTTTCTTAGCTAGAGGTGAGATTTCTACTGGATGACCATAAACAAATGTAGGTTGAACTAGAGTTTCCTCAATCTTTTGCTCAAAGAACTCGTTGATAATATGCCCTACCTCATGTGTTCCTTTAACTTCTACTCCGTGTTCTTTAGCAAGTGCTTGAGCTTGTTCCTTAGTCATAGGCTGCCAGAAGTCTACACCTGTAGCTTCTTTTACTGCATCTACCATATGAACTCGTTTCCAGCCTACAGCAAGATTAATTTCATCTTCACCGTATTGAACTGTAGTTGTCCCAAGAACTTCTTGCGCTACATGAGCAATAAGGTTTTCTGTTAGAGACATAATATCTTTGTAGTCCGCATAAGCTTCATACAGCTCTATCATTGTAAATTCAGGGTTGTGGCGTGTTGAGATCCCTTCATTTCGGAAAACACGACCAATTTCATACACTTTCTCTAGTCCACCAACAATTAGACGTTTCAAATGCAGTTCGATTGCAATACGCATATATAATTCCATATCAAGTGCATTGTGGTGTGTAATAAATGGACGAGCTGCTGCACCACCAGCAATTGTATGAAGCATTGGTGTTTCTACTTCTAAATATCCTGCATTATCTAAATAATTGCGAATAGCACGGATAATTTTAGAACGCGTAATAAATGTTGTTTTACTTTCCTCATTCGTCATTAAATCTAAATAACGTTGACGGTATCGTTGTTCAACATCTTGTAAACCATGGAATTTTTCCGGCATAGGGCGTAGCGCTTTTGATAAGAATGTAAATTCTTCAGCCTTTACAGAAAGCTCTCCCACTTGTGTTCGGAATACATTACCACGAATACCTACGATATCACCTAGGTCAGCTTGTTTAAATAATTCATATGCTTCTTCGCCAACATGATCTTGGCGAACGTAAATTTGAATTTGGCCACCTAAATCTTGAATATGTGCAAAGCCAGCTTTTCCTTTACCGCGCTTCGTCATAATACGACCCGCAATAATTACCTCTTGTAGGTTTTCCTCTAGCTGCTCTTTTGTTTGATCTGCAAATTGTTCACGAACTTCTGGTGATAAATGCGTACGTTCAAAACGACTACCAAATGGATCTTGACCATTTTCTCGAATAGCCGTCATTTTTTGGCGTCTCACCAAAAGCTGATCATTTAATTCTTCTATGTTTGACACTTGATTCACTCCTTATTAAATTGTCCGCGTTGTGTTTATATCCATAATATTTCTATTGTACACAATTTTATTGCTGTAATCATCTGTTTCGCTTTAATTTCCATAAGAGAAAAAATGATTAATAATTCTAAAAATTGATGTTGGCAGAAAAATAGACGTCTCAAAAACAACGAGACGTCTTTTTAATGTAATCAATTATACCTCGACATAATTGCCGCTTCACTTTCGCTGAGTACCTCTATTTCAGCCGGTGTTTTGGACACCCGCTGAAAGAAGTTATAGAATTAATTCTTTTGCTTCTGGAACTATTAATGTAGATTCAAGCTCTTCATAGTCTTGCACAAGTCCATTTAATAATGCACGAAGCTCTACCGCAGTTTCTGTTTGGTTAATCGCTTTACGCGCTTTACCATTACCGCGAATACCTTTTAAATACCATGAAGCATGCTTACGCATTTCACGTACTGCCACACTCTCTCCTTTTAATTGCATAAGGCGTTCAAAGTGAAGCAAACACACATCAATTTTTTCACGTACACCTGGCTCTTCCTTTAGCTCACCAGTTTCAAGGTATTGAACTGTACGATAAATCATCCACGGATTACCTAAAGCTGCGCGTCCAATCATTACTGCATCTACCCCAGTAGTATCAAGCATACGTTTTGCATCTTGAGGAGTTTCTACATCACCATTACCAAGCACAGGGATTTTCACATTTTCCTTCACTTGTCGAATGATATCCCAGTTTGCTTTTCCTTCGTACATTTGTACACGTGTACGTCCATGAACAGCTATTGCTGAAGCACCAGCACGTTCAGCAGCTTGTGCGTTCTCAACAGCAAAAATATGCTCGTCATCCCAACCAATACGCATTTTTACGCTGACAGGTTTTTTTACTGCATCGACAACAGCGGCTACCATTTCATACAATTTATTCGGATCTAAAAGTAAACGAGCGCCCGCTTCACATTTAATAATTTTATTAACTGGGCAGCCCATATTAATATCGATAATATCGGCAGTTGTGTTTTCATCTACATACTTAGCTGCTTCCACTAGTGTTGCTTTATCACCACCGAAAATTTGTAAAGAAAGTGGATTTTCACGCTCATCGATATAAAGCATGCCCAGTGTTTTTTCGTTCTTCTGGACAATCCCTTTATCACTAATCATTTCTGCATACACTAGACCTGCCCCGAACTCCTTAACAGTTAAACGGAAAGCAGAGTTACAAATTCCAGCCATTGGTGCTAATACGACACGGTTGTCCATGACGATATTTCCAATTTGAAACGGTTTCTCAGTTGTCTGACTCAACGTTGTTTTCCCCCTTCTATAGGTTTTCACCTATTTCTATATAAAAGCAACCACAGGAGGCTTTAATTTAAAGATTAGAAACCTAATTAACGGACTGCATCATTTTTAACTTCGCTGATGCTTGCCATAAAGTTAGTTACGCCTTCCTCTTCACTATCCATCTGTTGCATTATATCGTGTGCCCTTCTCAGCTGTTCTCCAACTGGCGCAGGCGTAATTTCTATGAGTGGTACTAGTACGAAAGCTCGCTCATACATTCTTGGATGTGGCACAATTAAGCTTTCAGTTTCAATATTTTCGTGATTGTAGAGCAAAATGTCAAGGTCAATGATTCGAGGGCCCCATCGAAATTCACGAACCCGCCCTAGTTCACCTTCAACCCATTGGCAAATTTTTAGCATTTTGGAAGATGAATGGCTCGTTTTAATATGAACAGCAATATTTAAAAAGTCTGCTTGGTCAGTGTAGCCTACCGCTGCTGTTTCATAAACTGAAGAAGTTTGTACAACTTCAATTTCATCTTTACCCTCTAAAAGTTTAACAGCGTGTTGCAGGTTTTCAAATCGCTCGCCCATATTTGTACCGATCGATAAATACACATCATTCATTAGTAATCACCTCTCGTTACCTCTACTGACACCTCTTTATAATAACCATGTATCGGTGGGTCCGGCTTAATAAGCTCCACGCGTACACCCTTAACCTTTTCTGAGTATGTCTCTAAAATACTATTTGCTATTTTTGAAACAAGTGCTTCAATAAGCTTGAAAGGCTCACCTTCTACGATATCACGGCATAACGCATAAACCTCTGCATAGTTTACCGTATAGTCCAAGTCATCAGTCTCTCCAGCCTTTGTCATATCTACAGCAAGTGAAACATTGGCACGGAAGCGTTGACCGAGTGTTGTTTCCGCCGCTAAAACACCGTGATAACCGTAAAACTGCATATCCTTTAAATGAATATAGTCCATTACGCTTCCTCCTTGTAGATACGCTTACCTACTAAAATATCAGCCATGTGTGTCGCTCGTGCCATTTCCTTTACATCATGCACACGAATCATATGACAGCCCTTTTCAATCCCGTAAACAACCGTTGCACCTGTACCTTCTATACGCTCCTCAACAGGCAGCCTTAAGACATTACCAATCATTGATTTACGTGAAGTCGCTAGCAAAACAGGATAACCCATCGCTACCAATTCATCTAAATGCTGCATCATTTCAATATTCTGAGCAGTAGTTTTCGCAAAACCTATACCCGGATCTAAAATAATATGATTATCTGGTACACCTGCATTTCGGGTAATAGCAATACTCTTTTCTAAGTCGCTCTTAGCCGTCATCCAGAAATCAGTACCATAATCAGTATTTTCTCGATTATGCATTAAAATAATCGGTACATTTAAATCTGCAGCCACTTGAGCGATCTCAGGTTCAGCTTTCGCTCCCCAAATATCATTAATAATATGCGCACCAGCTTCAATAGCCGCTCGAGCTACGTTCGCTTTATACGTATCCACCGAGATAATTGCCGGTACTTCAGCTACTAACGCTTGAATAACTGGCACAATGCGTGCAATTTCATCTTCATCGGATATACGTTCATAGCCTGGTCGTGTTGATTCTCCGCCAACATCAATAATTTTAGCACCATCAGCTACCATTTTTTTCGCTTGTTCAACAGCTGCCTCAATATTATTAAACTTTCCTCCGTCTGAAAATGAATCCGGTGTGACATTTAAAATACCCATCACAAAAGTTTCTGCTGTATAGTCTAACGTGATACCGTTAATAGTTAATGTTGTTGTATAGTTTTCTAGCATGTAAACTCTCCTTCTATTCTTGTCCCACTTCATTGGCAAATGCTTCATGTAAACGCGAATAAACAGGCCCTTTATTGCCTAATAATAGCTTGCTCTCTAATTTAAGAATTGGAACAAGTTCTTGTATAGAGTTAGTAATAAAGCACTCCGAGCTTTCCTCTACATCCTCACTAGTAAAGAAACCTTCTTCCACCTTAATGCCCAGAGATTGTGCTCGCTCAATTACCCACGCTCGGATAATTCCGGGTAAAATACCCGTCTCTAAGGAAGGCGTATATAGTATATCATCTTTCACCCAAAAAATATTTGATGTTACACCTTCAGCAACAAAGCCATCTTCCGTTAAAAAGAAGCCCTCTTGTTGCGCTAGAGATGGCATCTCAAAACGCCCAAGAACGTTATTACCATAATGGTGCGACTTCACTCGAAGCCCTTTTTCAGGAGTGTTACGAGGTGTTACAAGCCATTGTGCGTTTTTTTCCATGCCTCGAGGTGTAGCATGTAATTCTTTGCGAAAAACAATAACATTCGGTTGTCTATATTCAGTAGGCTGTAAACCGATACTATGTTCTCCAGCTGAGACGTTTATACGGAAATAACCATCTTGTCCTTTGTCCTGCTCATTTAATAGTTGAACAACCTTAAGTAAATCCGCTTCGGTATAGGACATATGAATACGATATTGAGAAAGCGCCGTTTGCAACCTTTCAATATGTGCTTCCCAGTAAAACACCTTTCCTTTATACGTTCGAAACGTTTCAAAAAAGCCTAGTCCGTATAAGAATCCATGATCAAAAGGTGAAATGCGCAAATCCTGCGCCTCTACGTAGTCCCCATTCATCCAGCACAGCATTTACTTCGCTCCCTCAACATACAAATCTATAAACTGGCGTAGAAGCTTTTTACCTTGTTCTGTCATAATCGATTCAGGATGGTATTGCACTCCCTCAATTGGATAATCCTTATGACGAATGCCCATAATTTCGCCTTCTTCCGTCCATGCCGTTACTTCAAAACATGCAGGTAATGTTTCCTTCTCTACAATTAAAGAATGGTAACGAGTAGCTTCAAACGGCTTTGGCATCCCCTTATGCAAACCTATCTCAGCATGGTGCACAGGTGATGTTTTACCATGCATTAAACGCTCAGCTCGTATAACATTCCCCCCGAACACTTGAGCAATGGCTTGATGGCCAAGACAAACGCCTAAAATCGGAATATTTCCCGCGAAATACTTAATAATGTTCAGGCTTTCACCCGCTTCATTCGGGCTGCATGGTCCAGGAGAAATGACAATCATATCTGGCGCAAGCTGCTCAATATCTTTCACCGTCAATACATCGTTTCTTTTTACTACTAATTCATGACCAAATTCCCCAAAATACTGTACAAGGTTATACGTAAAAGAATCGTAGTTATCAATCATTAAAATCATTTTGCTCGCTCCTCTGCCATTGCCTTCGCCTGCCACATCGCCTTCGCTTTATTTAAAGATTCTTGGTATTCTCTTTCCGGAACAGAATCAATAACAATGCCTGCTCCCGCCTGAATATGTGCTACTCCATCTTTAACAAATGCTGTACGAATGACAATATTAAATTCCATATCACCTGTATAGCCTAGCCAGCCAATCGAACCCGTGTATAATCCTCTTCTTACAGGTTCTAATTCTTCAATAATCTGCATCGTACGAATTTTCGGTGCACCTGTTATCGTTCCTCCTGGGAACATGGCACAGATAACGTCTGCATTGGTTTTCCCTTCAGCTATTTCTCCTCGTACATTGGAAACAATGTGCATCACGTGTGAATAGCGTTCAATCACCATGAACTCATCCACTTCAACCGTCCCATACGTAGATACTCTCCCTAAATCATTGCGCTCTAAATCAACAAGCATTACATGTTCAGCACGTTCTTTGTCGTTATCAATTAATTCCTGCGCTAACGCTAAATCCTCTGCCTCGGATTTCCCTCTTGGTCGTGTACCAGCAATCGGTCGAGTAGACAATTCGTTACCGTGACGCTTCACCAAAAGCTCAGGTGAACCAGAAACGACAGCAAAATCAGGTGCTTCTATATACGCCATGTACGGTGAAGGATTAAATGCACGTAACGCTTCATATACATCCATTGCAGTTGCGTTTAACTTTTTAGATTGACGTACTGACAAATTCACTTGAAATACATCACCTTGCGCTATGTATGTTTGGATCTTACACACCGCTTCCTCAAAAGCCGTTCCAGCGAATGATACTAACAGTTCACTTTCATCATTTACGATTTCTATAGCACTTGTTTTCTCAAATTTACGAGTAAGCAATCCTTCTTGCGCTGCCCCTTGCCACACATTAGCCCATTCCTCCAAATTCACATTACAGTCTGCTAGCTTCATAAGCGTGACATTATTTGTTTTCACATCGTGTACCGCCCAGCAATCAAACATATAAAAATAGATATCTGGTACATGTAAATCATCTATAGCAGTATTAGGCAACACTTCAATTTTACGAGCGTAATCGTATGCTACAAACCCAATCGCTCCACCTTGAAAAACAGGAAGCTCAGCATTATAAGAAACGTGATATTTCTCCACTAATTTCTCTAATAAATCGAGAGGCTCACCGTTTAAATTTTCAGTCTCACCATTTCTCCACTTTATAAGTAAACCATTCTCAACCGATTGTGCTGTAGCTAACGGATTCCAAGCAGCTATCGTAAAATTTCCTCCGCGTCCACTTTCTAAAAAAATATGTGCCTGTTGCGCTTCTGTTTGCTTCTTATAACTATAAAAAAACGAGTCTGCATCCATCGATATTGTTTTCGTAAGTATTGTCTTCAAGTTGCTATTCCCCTTTAAGTCATATGATGTGATTCCATCTTAACTTGAATATTACTTTGAAGCGAATATTTTTCAAGCGTCACATAAAAATTACCTTCTTTCAGCACATGTCTTCTTGTAGCGAAAGCGAAGCGTCAGCAACGAATGGTTTTTGAATATATGTCTACTTTATAAATTGGCTAAAAGAAGGGCATTTGCTATACTAATAGCAAATAGATTTTTTTACAAATTGTGTATATTTATTTCATAAAAAGGAGCTGTTATACCATGAAAAAGCTTTTTTCAGGGGTTGTCCTCGCAATGATACTCACGCTGATTTCTCTACCTGCATATGCGGCACATAGCACTATTAAGATCGATGGTGTTGTCGTTACTACAGATGCGGCACCAGAGACTAAGAATAATCGAACAATGGTACCTTTGCGTGTTATCAGCGAAAATTTAGGAGCAACAGTAAATTGGAAAGACTCAAAAGTAACACTAACGAATAACAAAATGCAGATAACGTTACAACCGAATAGCAACACCGTTATAAAAAACGGTAAAACAGAGTTACTTGATGTCAAACAGTATTTAAAGAATAATAGACTATTTGTTCCTATTCGATTTATTGCAGAGACCTTTGGTTGCCAAGTCAATTATCAAAATTCCACAGTAACAGTGAATACTGAGCCATTGGTTATAAACAATGTAAAAGTAAAAGCTATTCAATATGAATACCATATGACAATGGGTGGGATCGTACAGCAGATCCAAGGAAACACCTATAATAAAGCCTTATATAAAGTTTTCAATGAAAATAAAGGAAAAGTTGTTGATGCCCCTGCTAACTATTCATGGCAAATTAATCTAGACGTTCCGGGTTCCTATTATAAGGATGGACAATATAATTTTATGAGTCATGAAAATAAAAGCATTCAACAGTTTGACCTTTATTCTTTAAATGGACCCTTCTCGGAAGAAGAATTGAAAGGATACCCAGAAGTATTAATTCATGATGTTACTGCAGATAAATGGTATTCATCCACTGTTAAAGCACGTGAATCTATTAATCAATTAATTAAAACTGCCACTAACAATGGCTTCGTAAAAGTCTTAAGTAATACAGTTGTATAGTGAAGTCTATTCTAATCATATTTTTTGAACTGCCCCATAGATGTTAGTTATACTTCTAACATTTACGGGCAGTTTTTTTATGATCAATTATACTTTGCACAATTGATCATAAAAAAAAGACTCCTCGTTAAAGGAGCCCTTCATACATATAATTAATTAGTCTTCAAATTGATATAACGGTGTTGATAAATAACGTTCCCCATTCGAAGGTACGATTGCAAGAACATTTGAACCCTTACCTAAACGTTTCGCTGCTTCAATCGCAACATGAATAGCTGCACCTGATGAAATACCACATAAGATGCCTTCTTCACGCGCTACTTTACGGGCTACATCAAAAGCAATCTCATTTTCAACTGGGAATACAGTAGAGTATACATCTGTATCTAATACTTCAGGTACGAAACCAGCTCCGATACCTTGAATTTTATGAGGCCCCGGTTGACCGCCAGAAAGTACTGGTGAATCTTTTGGTTCAACAGCAATAATTTCAATATTTGGGTATTTCTCTTTTAGCACAGCACCAGCACCAGTAATTGTACCTCCTGTACCAACACCAGCAACAAATGCATCTAATGTTAAACCTTCAAACGCTTCTACAATTTCTGGACCTGTTGTTAAACGGTGAACAACAGCATTAGCTGGGTTCGTAAATTGTTGTGGTAAGAAGTAGCCATGCTCAGCAGACAATTCCTCCGCCTTAGAAATTGCACCTTTCATACCTGCTGGTCCAGGTGTTAATACTAGTTCTGCACCATAAGCACGCAATAAGTTACGACGCTCTAAGCTCATTGTTTCTGGCATTACTAAAATCGCTTTATAGCCTTTAGCTGCAGCAATCATTGCAAGACCAATACCTGTATTTCCAGAAGTAGGCTCAATAATTGTACCACCTGGCTTTAATGTACCACCCTTCTCAGCCGCCTCAATCATCGCTAAAGCTAAACGGTCTTTTACTGAGCTGCCTGGGTTAAAGTATTCTAATTTTACATAAACAGTACCTTCATTATCACCTGTTGCATGATTTAATTTAACAATTGGCGTTTTACCAACTAATTCAGCTACTGAATTTGCTAATCTACTCATTTATCAATCCACTCCTAATCCCTACTAATTTTATAGGTTTTACTTATTTTGATTTTATCAATTTTTCCATTCGATTGTCAATAAATATAACTTATATTTTCAGAATATTTATTACATCCGATCCAACCTCAACTTATAATAATTTCGCCTTGGCATAATCACGTCATAAAGCTTTCAGTCAACTTTTGCGAATAAAGAGAAATAAAAATCTGCTCAATATCCTGGGGTGGCCGTTACTCTGTGACGCTAAACGTCTGCAGGGGTTTCCCTGGCTCACTTTTCCCGCAGATATCTCGCAGATTCTTTAAGCTCATTTCCGAGCAATCTGTTATTTACCTTTTTTCGCTTCACCGTAATACCAAGTTGCATTAAATTCAGACCAAAATGCTTCTGGTGTAACAGATTGTGACAACTGCTCTAAGGCAAGCTCACGTTCAATATGTTCTTTCACATCATCATATGTAAAGGATTGACCTTCTAATATCTCTTGTACTTGTACAATTCCATAATGACCATTAGCAAGCTTAAACGCTTTACTAATCTCACCTGCTTTTAAAGCTTGCACTGCTTTTAAAATAGCCGGATCGATATTTTCTTGGTTTTCTGTAAGGAAACCGACATCTCCACCTAAGCTAGCTGATGCACTGTCTACGGATATTTCACGTGCCAGTACCGAAAAATCAGAGGCATTTTTTATTTCACTTAATGCTTCCTCAGCAGCTTTTTTTGAATCCACCTCTATAAAATTCGTACGATAGTTTGTTTTTGTATTATATAGCGCCTGATTTTCCTCGTAATATTTCTCAATACTACCTTTTTTTATAACCACATCTTTCGTCAACACTTTATCCAAAATAAGCTGTGAACGAAGTTTTTGTCGTAGTTGCTCTGATGAGAGGTTTTGCATGGCAGTATCAAATTTATCTTGAGCAGATCGCATTAAGGCTAACTCTAAATCAATCTCCTTATCCGTCACTTGAATTTTAAATTTTTTAGCTGCCTTTTCCATTACAGATTCGTTTACTAAATTTTGTAGCGTCTCTTTACCATAGCGTTCTTCCATGGCAATCATCCACTCTTGACGTGTAATAACTTCCCCGTCAACGGCAGCGACTTGCTCGTCGCTACCAATTTCCTGGTCTTTATTAGGGATTAACCAAGTAATAAACCATATAATATTTCCTAATAGCAAGATTGAAATAACTGTTAAAGCCGGTTTTGTCTTAAGGCGGCGTTGCAGTAAGGGCGTTTGGTTAGGTGTTCCAGCGGATAAAGGTCTTCGATTACGCGTTGAGCTCATCAATAAATCCTTCTAACTCTTCTTTTGAGAAACTGTATGTTTCTAAACAGAAGTGACATTGCGCTTCCGCTGCGCCATCCTCTTCAATCATTTCTCGAATTTCCTGTGTCCCTAACCCTAAAATCGCTGCACCAAATCGCTCTTTTGAACATTGACATTTAAATTCTACAGGCATGGAGTCTAAAATTTGTAGATGGCTCTCTCCTAATACAGCCTCTAAAATTTGCTCAGGTGTAAAACCTTTTTCAATCATTTTTGAAACCGGCTCTAAAGTAGCTAGATGCTGCTCAATTTCATTGATTGTCTCTTCTTCACAACCTGGCATTAATTGAAGGATAAAACCACCAGCTGCAAGAATTGTGTTATCAGGATTTACTAAAACCCCTAAACCAACTGATGAAGGCACCTGCTCTGATGTAGCAAAATAATAAGTAAAGTCCTCAGCAATTTCACCTGATACAATTGGCGTTTGTCCAGAGAACATATCTCTCAAGCCCAGATCTTTTACGACCGTTAATGCACCCTCTGTTCCAACACCTGCTCGAACATCAAGCTTACCGTGCTCATTTAAATCGAAATGAACATGAGGATTTGTCACAAAGCCGCGTACTTCACCGTGCGCGTTACTGTCAATTACCATTGGACCGATTGGACCGTCCCCCTCAATTTTAACAGTGATTTTTTCCTCACCTTTTAACATGGCACCCATCATCACCGCAGCAGTCATAGAGCGACCAAGGGCTGCTGAAACAACCGGCCATGTATTATGACGTCGTTGCGCTTCTCCTACTGTTGCTGTTGTACAAGCCGCAAAAACACGAACCTGCCCGTTGAATCCTAAACCGCGTACTAAATAGTCTTTCATAAATGAAATGTCCCTCATTTCTTATTGATTGCGTTTATATAGCTTATATAAGCCTTTTAATGTTAAAAACGGGTCGACTACATCAATAGCTTGCGTCTCCCCAGCAATTAAATTTGCTAATCCTCCAGTAGCAATTACTAAAGGTTCTTCCTTACTTTGTGCTTTCATGCGATTAACAATTCCCTCAACTTGCCCAACAAAGCCGTAAAAAATTCCGGCCTGCATAGCAGATACGGTTGTCTTTCCAACAATATGTGTAGAGCGCAATATTTCAATACGCGGCAATCTAGCTGCCTGTGTATAAAGCGCCTCCGTTGAAATCGAAATACCTGGAGCGATAGCACCGCCCATATAATCGCCCTTTTCGTTTAAGTAACAATACGTCGTGGCAGTACCAAAATCAACAATAATCAATGGTGCTTTATAATCATCAAGAGCCGCAATAGCGTTCACTATACGGTCCGAGCCAACTTCACGAGGGTTTTCATATTTAATATTCAATCCTGTTTTCACACCTGGTCCTACGACGAGCGGTTTTTTTCGAAAATACTTTTGACACATCGCTTCTAACGAAAACATGATCGGTGGTACAACAGAGGATATAATAATGCCTTTAACCTGTTCAAATGAAATGCCTGCATGATTAAAGAAAGATAATACTTGCATTGCGTATTCATCTTCTGTTTTATGAAGGTCTGTCACCATACGCCAATGGAAGGCCAATTGATCGTTGTCATCATAGACACCTAATACGATATTCGAATTTCCTGCATCTAAAACTAAAATCATCGTTGATGCCTCCTATTTATTGCCCCTCATCGTAATTGTACCTGTCACAATGCAATTGATACAACTAAAACAATGCATATTCATGCACAAAAAATCAAAATCAATTATACCTCGGTAAAATTCCGTCCGGAATCGGAAAGAAGTTAAAACACTTTAGAAAATGATACCACACTTTTATTCCTACGAAATAACATTCATCTCACTACAAAAGGGAGCCACCCTCATCTTAGGTAGCTCCTTTCAAATTATTTAAAATTAAATTTTTCTGGGTCTGGTCCGCAACGCAAACCATCATTTAGTGCATCTAACTGAGCCATTTCTTCCTCTGTTAATGCAAAGTCAAAGACCGTTAGATTTTCCGTCATTCGTGCAGGAGTCATTGTTTTTGGAATAGTGACTACACCATGCTGAACATCATAGCGTAACACAATTTGTGCAGGTGTTTTGCCATATTTAGAAGCTAGCTGCTGAATCAATGATTCTTCCAATAGAGAACCATTCATTAGTGGTGACCAAGCTTCTGCCTGTATTCCTTTCTCCTTACAAAATGCACGTACTTCCTCTTGAGTTAAGTGCGGGTGAAATTCAATTTGATTAATAACAGGAATAACTGATGTTTCCTTTAATAAATGTTCTAAATGATGAACATGGAAATTACTAACACCAATTGAGCGTACACGTCCATCCTGATAAACTTTTTCAAGCGCCTTATAAACATCAACATAATTTGTATCTATACCAGGCCAGTGAACTAAATATAAATCTAAATAATCTAATCCTAATTTCTCTAAACTACTATCATACGCTGCAAGTGTTTCTTCATAGGAGAGTCCATCGTTCCAAACCTTTGATGTTACGAATAGTTCTTCACGTGTTACTAAGCCCTCATCAATCGCTGCACGAATTCCTCGCCCTACACTTTCTTCATTGCGATATACTTGCGCTGTATCAATGCTGCGGTAACCTTTTGCAATAGCAGTTTTTACCGCTTCAGCCAAGTCATCTCCTTCAGGTACCCGAAAAACGCCATAGCCGATTAACGGCATTTCTAAACCATTATTCAATGTTACGTTACCCATGTTTCAACACTCCTATCTATTTTGGCTCTAAAATATTAAAGAACCTATATAAAATTATCGTAATACCTAATACAGAAAAAAGGCAAAGAAAAAGACTGCTTACTAAAATCGTAAACAGTCTTTCCCATATTAATCACGCTTTTCATCGATACCTTTTGGTGTATCATTCGGCCCTACGTCCTCTTTAGGTAAATCAGCTGTTGTTGGATTTGGTTCATTGTTAAGCAATTCTTTCTTAACAACTGGTTCACCAACTACATCTAATACTGGTTGAGCTTCAGCTTTAGGAGCTTTTTCTACAACCGGTTCTACCTCTGGTTCCGGTAAGACACCGTGATCACGTAAATGCTCGATTTCTTGCGCGTTCAATGTTTCTTTTTCCATCAACGTGTTAGCAATTAAATCAAGTAATCCACGTTTTTCAGTTAAGATTCGTTTAGTACGCTCATATTGCGAATCGATAATTTTTTGCATTTCCTTATCAATTTCATAAGCGATTGAATCAGAATAGTTTTGATCTGAATTAAAGTCACGACCAAGGAATACATTCCCACCCTGACTTGAACCAAACTGCATTGCACCAAGATTTTCACTCATACCATATTCAGTGACCATGGCACGTGCAATACTTGTTACCTTTTGGAAGTCATTGTGTGCCCCAGTAGATACTTCGCCAAGGACGATTTCCTCTGCTACACGACCACCAAGAAGTCCAGCAATACGGTCTAATAGTTCTTGTTTTGTTGTGAAGAAACGTTCTTCCTTCGGTAACATAATCGCGTAACCTCCAGCTTGGCCACGAGGGACGATCGTTACTTTGTGTACTGTATCTGCTTCATCTAGCTCTAAACCAACAACTACGTGGCCGGCTTCATGGAACGCTACAAGTTTCTTCTCTTTCGCTGAGTAAACGCGGCTAGCTTTTGCTGGACCTGCAATCACTCGGTCAGATGCCTCATCGATATCTGCCATATTAATTGTACGTTTGCTTTTACGAGCCGCTACAAGCGCAGCTTCATTTAACAAGTTCTCTAAGTCGGCACCCGAGAAACCTGGTGTACGTTGTGCAACAGCTGCTAAATCCACTGTATCTGATAAAGGTTTGTTGCGCGCATGTACTTTTAGAATTGCTTCACGACCTTTTACATCAGGATGTCCTACTGTAATTTGACGGTCAAATCGACCAGGGCGTAATAAAGCTTTATCTAAAATATCTGGGCGGTTTGTTGCAGCGATAATAATAATACCTTCGTTTGCCCCGAAACCATCCATTTCAACTAACAATTGGTTCAGTGTTTGTTCACGCTCGTCATGGCCACCACCAAGACCTGCGCCACGTTGACGACCTACTGCATCAATCTCATCTATAAAGATGATACAAGGTGCATTTTTCTTTGCATTTTCAAATAAGTCACGAACACGTGATGCACCGACACCGACGAACATTTCTACGAAGTCAGAACCTGAAATCGAGAAGAATGGTACGCCTGCTTCCCCTGCTACTGCTCGTGCAAGTAATGTTTTACCTGTACCAGGAGGACCTACAAGTAAGATACCCTTTGGAATACGAGCACCAATTTCAGTGAATTTACGGTGATCTTTTAAGAAATCAACAACTTCAACAAGCTCTGCTTTCTCTTCATCAGCACCCGCTACATCTGTAAAGCGAACTTTTTTCTTCTGATCGTCATAAAGTTTAGCTTTACTTTTACCAAAGCTCATCACTTTATTACCGCCACCTTGAGATTGACTCATTAGGAAGAAGAATAAGAAAATGATAATGATGAAAGGAATAATCCCTGTAAAGAACTGAATCCATCCACTTGTTTCTGGCGCTGTTAAAAATGTAATATTACTATTCTTATCCTTAGCAGCCTCATCGATGCGGTCCATTAAAGATGGGTTATTGGTAGGGATGTTTGCAGTAAAGCTTTCTCCTTTTTCATACCCCTTCAATGTACCTTCAACGATGTATACTGATTTATCAGGTTGAATTGTAGCACTTGTTATTTCTTTCTTATCTAGAGCTTCTATAAACTCATGATAAGTTAACTCTTTCGTTGGTGAAGTTCCACCATTGAAAGTACCAAAAATACCGATAATCACTAAGAAAATCAGTAAATAGAATATGGTATATCGAAATATTCGATTCATCTCCAGCCTCCTCATTACAACAGAAAAATTATAAGTAAAATCTTAACATATCATGATTTCATCATACAACGAAAAGCCCTACATAAAAAAAGTTTCGTGCGATTTTTGTCGAAATCGAAACATATTTATGCATTTATTTACTATGTTCCAGCGTTTGTATCCGACACTTCATTCAGTACAATGTGCCTAGATTTTTAAATTTACGATCAATTATGCCTCGGCATAATTGCGTCCAAAATCAGCTTTAGGTCAACGTGGTGTTGGTTACTCAGTCGCGCGCTGTCTACTGTTGTCGCACAGATAAAACCTTGTAGCTGACGTTTCACTTTCGCTACGTAAACACTGCTGAAGGAAGTAAAAAAACTAAAAATCTATGTCCTTCGCTGGAGGCTCTTACTTTTCATAGCTGGTGTTCTTTCGTTAACTTCTTTCTTTTAGAAAGAATAAACTTCTGGCTTTAAAATGCCGATATACGGTAAATTACGGTATTTTTCTGCGTAGTCTAAACCATACCCTACAACAAAGCCGTCTGGCACTTCAAAACCAACATAATCAGCAGCTAAGTTTACTTTACGACCTGATGGTTTATCTAACAATGTAACGATTTTGATGGATTTTGCTTTGCGGTATTTAAATAAGTCGACTAAATAGCTCAACGTTAAGCCACTATCAATGATATCCTCGATAATTACTACGTCACGCCCCTCGACGCTTGTATTTAAATCCTTTAGAATCTTTACTTCCCCAGATGAAACTGTAGCATTACCATAGCTAGAAACATCCATAAAATCTAACTCGATGAAAGAATCGAAACGTTTCATTAAGTCTGTCATAAAAGGCATAGCCCCTTTTAAAACACCAACAGCTAACGGGAATGAATCTTTATATTCCTCTGTCAATTGTGCTCCTAATTCAGCGATTCTTTCTTGCAATTGTTCTTCTGTAATCATAACTTTTTCGATGTCATTTTGTAACATTTTGATTCCTCCTCGTGTGTATAAAAAAATGTTCAACCATGTGCGGTGATATTTTACAAAGACCTTAGTCTACGATGAGCACTGTATCATCGTTTGGTTGCGGAGAGGTTGAAAACAACATTCCCACGCGCACACCAATTACCGCTACGACCTCTTCAGATTGAGAAATCAGTAACGGCCAGCTATTCCGCTCATTCAAAGGAATCTTTTCATCTATAAAAAGGCGAGATAAGCGTTTTGGCCGATCCATTCCTTTTAACAGCATTCTATCCCCTTCCTTACGCGCTCTAACATAGAGTGGAAGTTTGAGTTTGCTAGCGTTAAAATAAAAAAGTTGTGCAGTATCCGTCAGCATTTTAGACGATAAATCAGGCAACTCGACTACGCATAAACGTTCACCATTCGTCAGTGTTGTCCACCCATTAGCAGTCGAAATAATCTTTTTTTCAGGAGAAGCTTGACCTTCTAATGTATCTTTCTTCTGAATCGTAAATTTTCCATAACGGCGAACTGCTATAAAATTTTCTGGCAAGTGAACTTCAGCATACCCCGCTGTCGTATCAAAAAGCTTTGTAATAGAAGTCAATAAAGCATAACTTTGTATCGTATTTGAATCTTTGTAAAGATAGTTTAATAGTATTAAAATGATCCTCCTTTGTAAAGCAAGTGGTTCCAATTGAAGAGCCTTAATTTCCATGCTATATGTATTTTCGTCAATTCTTTTTACTATTCTAGAAAATACATCCTCCGCTAAATTCATTAAATAGGCATCGTCTTCTTGCAATTGCTTTGTAAAATGGGTTACCTGCTCTGTTACTCGCGGATTTTCTGCCTCCAACAACGGCACCACATGATGTCTAAAACGATTTCGTACATAGGTGTCCTTAGAATTGCTAGCGTCTTCACGATAATCTAACCCCTGCTTAAGTAAATATTCCCTTATTTCAGACTTTGTAACCGTTAAAAACGGACGAATTAATGTTTTTCCTTCAAAAGTACGTTGTGAACGTATACCTTGCATCCCATTTATCGTTGCATTTTTCGTCAGGGCCATTAATACTGACTCCAGTTGGTCGTCCGCATGATGTGCAGTTACAAGCTTGCTAGCATTCGTTTTTTCCATGACCTCTTTAAAATATTGATAACGTTCTCTACGGCAAATAAGCTGTGTATTGCCATTTTCTAAAGCCATAATCTCTGGTATTGGAATAGCCTTTGCATATAAGTATATACCATACTCATCACAATATTTTCGGACAAAAGCTCTGTCCTCAGCCGATGCTTCACCTCTTAGCATATGATCAACATGTACGGCTTCAACCGTAATTCCCCATTGATCTTTTGTTTTTACAAAATAATGGAGTAAAGCCATTGAATCCACTCCACCTGAAACGGCGATGAGAAGATGGTCGTCTTGCTGTAATAATTGCTCTTTTTCAATAATTTTTTTGACCTTTAATTCGAGTGACAAACGCTTCTCCTCCCCTTTTCGTTCTCTATTATCATGAATTGCTCATAGAGTGCTGAACTGGTCTAAACACGGCCCACGTTGGGACAACATGTGTAACCTCTAGCATCAATACAGTGCAATCGTCTTCAATGTCATAGTAAGACTGGAAAGATTGCATAATCGTCGTTAATTTTTCCTGTATAGTTTTAGTAGTGCTTGCTACCTGCTGAGCATACGCTAAAAATGTCTCTTCCTGCTCGTCCCAATCATCAACACTTGAAAACAATCCATCAGAGTGCATCAAAATTACATCGCCCGCCTTAAGCTTTCTTTTTTCTGCCTCTACTGCTGAAATGGATAAAAACCCTACAGGAGCTGCATTGCTTTCAACCTTCAGCACCTCTTTCCCACGTAAAATATACGTAGACATACCACCAGCCTTCCACGACCATAAATCACCGTGTTGTAAATCGACAAGTGCAAAATCAAGCGTTGCATACATATCACTTTGTTGCTTTAAGGACATGACATAATGCAACGTGTGCATCGCAGTCTCTGGGTTCATATTGTAATTTAAACATTCTCGCATTAAATGTATTAACTTTCTACTCTCATGCTGTGCTTCTTTACTCTGCCCCATACCATCTGACAATAAAATTGCAAATAGTCCTGGATGTAATTGAAATAATGCATGGGAATCACCGGAATATAACGTCGCATCTTTAGACATGCTATATATATCATACTCTACTTCAAAGCTAATAGCTGATCTAAAACTTACTTGAATATGACGAAATGGTATATCGCTTGCTACTACCTTTTCAATTTCAAATGGTTCTTCAAAAATATCATATAAAATCGGCAATATCATCCGTTCAGCTAATGTTGTGTCTTCCTCCCAATTGACGCGTGCTGGTGCTAAAGCGCAGACAATTTTTCGTGCTCCCGGCTTATTACTTAACACATCTAGTTGAAAACATTCAATATGTGCATCCTTTAACCGTTGAGTAATGTCCTTTTCCACACTAGCGAATGAAATAGTCTCTTCTTTCATCTCCGCTATTAACTGATTTAGATGATTGCTCATATCACGTAACTGAAGGGCAATCATTTTCTTACCATGAAAATACTGACCATTAATACGCTCTCTGTACAGCTCTGTTTCCAATTCTTCGAAAATTTTTGTTGATTTCACACATTTATAACGTATTTGTTCTTCGACACGATGCATACCAGAATCCTTTCCAACGCCTTTCATATGAAACCAGTCTGTCATTAGCTTGTCCATTCCGTTATTTTGCGCTCCCCAACAGTGATCATAGCGGAAACAGCTTAGGCATGTATTCATCGGCGAAACTTCCTTCGCCTCTTCTATCGGGGCCGTCATAAAGCGCTCAAACACAAGCTCCTTCATAAATTGTACAAAGTGCTGAAAATGCTCTAATTTAAACGTAACATGCTCCGTTAACCAACTTTGACGGGCGAGTAAGACCTCCTCACGCTGCGGAAACAGCTTGTCCCGCACCTTATCAGAATATTTTTTCGGAATGGATAGAAAAGCAATACTCCCAACTGCAATCGATGTAAAATAAACGCTATCTAACGGCAATGTTGCATCGTAAAATAAAAAAAACACACTCGGCAAAATACTGCCAATTGCTACACCAAATCTTCCTACGCGGGCCCCCATCCCTGCACACAATCCAGTTAACGTGGCCACAGAAAGCATACCCGTAAACGAAAGTTTTGCAATGCCAATAAGCGTTCCGAGCACTGCTCCGATAACTGTCGCTAATGGTACACTTCCTACTAATGCACCAAAGCAAATTAATAGTTGTAATAAAAAAATGGGGAGTGAAAAATAGCTAATGACAACTGCTTGCATCCCTGTAAGCATAGCAGCAAATACAACTAATCCAGAACCCAACTTTTCATAAGTCCAATGGCTCGTAAACCATTCATAAGAATTGACAAATAACACTTGCATAAACAACGTCATAATAAGAGCTAAAGCCGCTTCACAACCTACATAAAATTGCACAAGCACCGGCGGTAAACCTTGATGCATAACTCCCTGCCACATTATTTGCACAAGCAGTACCGCCAAAGAGACTGCTATACTTTGTGGCAACTGCCAATAACGGAAGCGCATGATACATTCATACATAACGATTTGCAATGCTAAAATAAAGACTTGTCCAAATCCAAGAAAAAAACATCCTATCAGACCACCAAACAAAACATACTTGGCGTATTCCTTATACTTCGTTCGAATAATTGCCCAAAAAGGAACCGAGAAAGGTACGGCCGCTTCGAATACAACGGACTGAGCTAAAAAGAAGGATGTTAAAAAAAATAAAGAGCCTATTAACAATTGCCTTTTTTTCACTCCTAATTTTTGTTCGTCTACATTTGCCGTGTTATACCATTCAATACTCGTCATTTCACTAACCCCTTTCTGCACTTTTGGAGCTATTATAAAAAATTATGTATGGAAAGATTGTCTGACGGTGGCAGAAAAAAATATAAACATTTCGACGAATACATATGCATAAATACGAGAAATGGCAACAATTTCTACACAAAATATAAGTTGTACAGATTAGAAACATCACTTTCTATGAGGTCAGTTTTTAAATAACAGAAAATTTAGGTAATTATTCCCCATTGTCGTTGTATACGATACTTTACAAAATCTATGCCATAAGCGGGCTAATGCCCTCTCACCCTTTCCTTTTCACCGATCGACGTTCCATTATTCGTCATAATTACTATAGTCAGCTGTGTCGATGATACTTTTCTACTTAAGAACAAAAAGTTTGATAAATTTCCCATAAAAAGGGTTCATCACCAAAAGTTGTGGATGGCATTCATTATAAAGTTGATCGAAGTGGGGACTAGGTAACTCCTTGGGGGCTAGCGTCACAGATGAGCCCTTGCAATGCATAGGGGAACGGAAATCGACCACACATCATGGTGATGAGCCATCATACTCCCCCTTTTTGTTAGCAAATCTTTAATTAATGAATAAAACCATATATTTTTATTAATTTTTTTCAAAAAACTACTTGACGTTAGTAACAAAGGCTTGTATTATATAACTTGTTGCTAAAACAAATTGTTTAAAATGCGGAAGTAGTTCAGTGGTAGAACACCACCTTGCCAAGGTGGGGGTCGCGAGTTCGAACCTCGTCTTCCGCTCCATAATCTTATTGGCGGCCTAGCTCAGCTGGCTAGAGCGTACGGTTCATACCCGTAAGGTCGGGGGTTCGATCCCCTCGGCCGCCACCATAGTAGGCCCCTTGGTCAAGTGGTTAAGACACCGCCCTTTCACGGCGGTAACACGGGTTCGAATCCCGTAGGGGTCATCTCAAACAGGCGTCTCAGAATTATTTCTGAGACGCCTGTTTTTTGTCGGTTAACAGTACAACAGCCTTTTAAACTATAAAGTAACCTATTAGCAATATCACATTACTTATTTTTCACTGTATGAGACGCAGGGGCAATAAATAGAGGAACAAAGGTTAAAAAACATCCTAGCCTATGATAACGGCTTCTTGAACAACTCTCCGTTGTTGCTGTCGCTTCGCTTTCGCACAGACAAAACCCTTGTTGTTGCTGTCGCTTCGCTTTCGCACAGACAATTTGTTGCTGCCACCCATCGGAAAGCGCCCAGTAGGAATAGAATCAGCCACACGTTATGGTGATGCGCTTGAAAATATGGCATACTAATAATGAAAAGAGCGCGTTATCTAGGAGGTCTATTTCCTTTGAATTCATTAACGAAAGCTGCTTTAATTTGCGGAAGCGGCTCTATGATCATTCTCGTATCCATTCTTATTAATTTACCATTCGCTGTACAAATACTTTTACTTCTTACTGGACTAGCCGTTAGTGTATACGGAGTATTTTTACTTGTTAAAATGGTTGTTCATCCAACCGAAAAGTCTTCAGAGACACCTACCGAACAAGCTCCCGTACCTACTCCTAAAAAGAAAAAGAGACCGACATCCACGTTGTAAGAATCGTTTATCTTTACATACGTCGGAGGCTTTAGCCAACAAATTTCTTTTCTTTCGCTACGAAAACACTTACTGAAAGATTTTAAAAAGTACTCATGACTTATGGATAGACGAAATGTATACAGAAATTATTAAAAAAAGGGATTAGCTTAATATAAGCTAATCCCAACTCTATTTACACACTTTTTCTACGATTAAAACAGTCAGCAAACTACCCTCTTCTAGCTCCGCGACCACCGCGTTTTGACTCTGTAGCACGTTTTAGTGTTGCTAGACGTTCATCACTATCTTTTAAGAAACGGGCCATTTTTTGTTCAAAATTCTCTTTTGGTTGATGGCGCTCGTTACGATCATTAGAACGATTATCGCGACGTGGACGTGCTGGACGCTCTGGACGCTCCGGACGTTCTGGTCTCTCTGCTTGAGGCTTTGCTTTACGGATTGAAAGACCGATCTTTCCGTCCGCTTCAACATTCATCACTTTTACTTCAACTTCATCTCCAACTTTTAGATGCTCATTGATATCTTTTACATAATTGTCAGCAACTTCACTGATGTGTACTAAGCCTGTTTTGCCATCTGGCAGCTCAACGAATGCTCCAAAATTTGTGATTCCTGTTACTTTACCTTGTACCTTGCTGCCTACTTCAATTGACATAAAAAAAATGCTCCTCCTTAAAAATTAAGCGACTCTTTTGAGTCATGTAATCAATTTATCAAACTTTTTACTACAATAAGTTTCTCTCTTCATTATATATAACAAAAAAAGAGTGTCAACAATACATAGCTTTTCAGTCGTCTTTTTTACCTTTCTTTTCTGATACGGCGTCTTTTTTATCTGGTATATCGCCCTTTTTTTCTTTTTCTCCTTTTTCATCCGGTAAAATAAAATTTATTTCACCTTCTTTGGATAGGAAATACTCTTTGCGTAGTAACTTTGCGATATACTCAGGATCCTCTAACTGTTTAATTCTAAGATTTAACGATTCTCGCTCTTCTTTCAAATCAGAAAGATGCTCCTTCGCTTCAACCTTTTCCTGCTCTTTTGCAGCTAGCGTTTCATTTTGATTCAAAAGTATATTTCCGAGAACGGCAATAATAACGACTGGTACAATCGCAAAAAAGGCAATGCGGCGCATTTTCCGTTTCCGCCCTTCAATTTTACGATTTATAGCTTTATCCGTGTTACGGACATAGTCATTATCAAGCTTAGTATAGTTTTGTTGGCGATCATTTGATGAACGACGCTTAGTCATGCCCGCACCTCCGAAAGTTATTGTTGTCTTTTATTATACTTGATAAATCGAAATTTTTTAAAAAAAGTGTTGGACAAATACGAATAAATTTTGACAAAAGGTCTTAAAACAAATGCTCCAATATTTATTAATAAATTAAAAATTTGTCGAATGGTAGCAAATATTAATCGTATGATGAACCACAAAGGTCTCCATGTTATATTCACCAAAACCCTTGCGATGAAACGTAAAAAAGTCTGAAAAAATGTTTGATACAAAAAAATTCCGGCTATTTGCGCTAGCGGGTCATAAGCCCGCCAAGCGCCATCTTTTAGCCAAAATAATAAATAGTATGTCATGCCCCCAAGCAGAATCCAGGTAAGTAGTTCAAATACCATCATCCATCTTCGAAGGCTTGACCTTTTTGGAGTTGAAAAAACAATAAGCCTTACACTATCAATAATGAATCCAACTGCTATACCGCTCAAAACCATGACTAATAGTTGAACAAATTGTTCACTAACAATCATCCAAATAACTTATGAAGGAAACCTTTCGAGAAGCCACTTTCCTCCTCGTCATACTGTAAGGTTTTTACAGTTCCTTCAAGTGTCAATAACCCTTTGTCAACATCTAAATGAACGATATGCAGTTCTTCTCCACGGATTAACAAATGCCCTTGGGACGTCTTAATGAAAAACTCTTCCTGATCAAAGCGTTCAATTGATTTTACAGAAGTCATGTCCATTCTTTTACGATTACGAATCGTTAAAATATGCTCTCCAGATGGAATTGTGTAACGGTTACTTTCTTGATGTAGCGTCATTTTCTTCCTCCTTTAGTCGTCCTAGCTTCTGTTCACTTTATGCGGACAACCTTAAAAGCATGACAACTTTATTAAAGTTGCTACACTTTTATCAGAGGGATAATTGATTTAATCTTCGTCATCAATAAATTCAGGCTCAATTTTTTCAAGACGCTCTTCCTTCAAAATCGTAAACATTTTTGCGGCATCTTCTTTTTTCACAGTATCACGTAATTCTTCTACACGCGCTGTCACAATCTTTTGTCCAAAACGAATGGCTAGCTCGTCTCCAGCTTTAACAGCACTACTAGCCTTCGCGATCTTATCATTGATCGTAATACGGCCTTGAACTGCTACTTCTTTTGCTAATGTACGACGTTTAATTAAACGTGATACTTTTAAAAATTTATCTAATCGCATACTTTTACTCCTTTTCCAGTTGCTTCGCTTCATTCCAAAAAGCATCTAATTGTTCTAATGTATAATCAGAAAATGGCTTTCCACTTTCCTCTACCTTTGCCTCCACATAACCAAAGCGTCTCGCAAACTTCTCATTGGCATGTAACATAGCCTCTTCTGGATTTAACTTGTAGAAACGCGCTAAATTCACAAGCGTGAACAAGACATCTCCAAATTCATCTAGACGTGACGCACTTGTACCTTTCGTCACCTCATTACGAAATTCCTGCCATTCCTCCGCAAACTTGTCCCATGCTCCATCTACATCGGGCCAATCAAACCCAACCTTCGCAGCTCTTTTTTGATAATTATAGGCAGTTTGTAGAGCAGAGGACGCCCGGTATTCCTCTTCCAATAGCGGCTTATCACTTATACCCTTTTCTTCTGCTTTTATAACTTCCCAATTCGCTACAACACCCTCTGCATCTTCTACCGATACATCTCCAAATACGTGCGGGTGTCGACGAATCATTTTTTCACTTATTGAAGCTAATACATCTTCCAATGTAAAGTAACCTTGATCTTCTCCGATCTGTGCATGAAGGAATACTTGTAATAGTACATCTCCAAGCTCCTCGATCATCGCAAAGTCATCCTCTGCATCTACCGCCGCCAAATATTCGTGCGCTTCTTCTAGTAAATATTTTTTCAGTGATTCATGCGTTTGCTTTTGATCCCACGGACAGCCATTCGGACCACGTAAAACAGCAATAATTTGACGGAAGGTTGCCCAATCTCGTAAAGCCTCCTCTTGCGATTTCACAGGTGGCACATATACCGTTGTTAAATTATTCACCTCAACACTTTGGTCAAGCTCATAAAGTGGTACCGTCACTAATTTTTCCTGTGTCGAGCCTGCTGCAGTAACTACTGTAACAGGGTATTCGTCATCGTATTTCTCCATTAACGTAAGCTTTACTTCTGACGCACTGAATGTATCATACACTTGAGCAATTAAAATATGCTGACGCATGTTAATGTCATGCATAGAAAAGCTAGTGCCATCCAGCAGCTGGAAACCCTCAATCGGGTCGATCTTTAACGCGCCGAATATTGGATCTAAGAAGCTTTGTCCACCTTCAATGACTAATTTTACTTTTCCCGCATCCGCAGCAGCAATCAACAATTGTACAGTCTGCTCCGCAACAAGTGGATGTCCTGGTACAGCGTACATTACATCTTTAATCGCCGCAGCAGCCACAAGCGTTTCTGCAATTTCTTCATACACAGGCTGGAACGAGCTATGTTTTTCATAGATCGTGTCAAAGCTTTCAAATTGTAAGCCCTCAGCTGATAATTCTTCTAATACCGGATGATCCACTGTACGAACATATAATTTTCTAGCCGCTTTTAATTTTTTATAGACACCCATTTGCAGCTGATTAAAATCACCCGCACCTAGACCAATAACTGTTAAAGTATTCAATAAATCCACCTACTTCTTCCGATTTAACCATAATTGATAAACTGCCATCTTGCGCCCAAACGGTAGTAAGTACCACTCTTTTTCGCCTAGCACACGTAACTTAGCAATTATTGTGACCATTACAAATGCCCCTAGACTAACAGCTGTAAAACCTGCTACCACTGCAACAAATCGAGGTGATAAAAATTGGCTTAATAACGATGGTATAAACTGTAGCCAAACTAGCACTACAACTGCCATGCTTAGTGATGCAATTCCAACTTTTTTATAAAAACTAGCTGGTGCTAATTGAATTGCAATTATTTTCTTCAAATAAAAGACGAGCATGAGGGCAGTAAACAGTAGACCCACATTATTAGCAATAGCAGCACCTAATACACCAAATAAACTAATTGTCAGCACATTCAATATTACTTTTAATATAAAACCTACAATTAAAAATAAGGCTGGCTTTTTTAATTTACCATAACCTTGCAGAATAGCTGTAAATGTCAAAATAATCGACAAAGGCACAATTTGTAACACATATACCATAAGTACTTCCGACAGCGCATCTGTTTTAAAGAGCATTACGTTAATATAAGGCATAACGAGTATTAAACCTAAAGATGCTGCCCACCCAAATAATACAGACGCTCTATACGTTAATTGTATAAACGGAATTGCACTACGGCCTTCTTGTCTTTTGGACATATGTGCGACAAGCGGTACAATAGCCAGTGAAAGAGAAGAAGCAATGACGACTCCGAGCTGCACTAACGGCTGCCCACGATCATAAACGCCTTTTGTTACCTTAGCGACCTTTTGATCCATTCCACCCTCTACTAATAGTGAATAAATTGTAAAGGAATCAACTAGCTGATAGCCAAGTAACAACAGACCACTCATGCTTACACTTAAACTTAGCAATGTGACCTCTTTAATAATGGGAAAACTTTCGATACGTCGCCGCTTTTTCTTATCGTTAAATAAACCGAAACGTTTTTTAAAGATAAACGCAAGTAATATAAAACCTACAATTTCACCAACAACTGTACCTATTATAGCCATTTGTCCAGCACTATATAGTGATTCTGTCGTCTTCATAATGATAAATGTGCCCGCTATAATGACGGATACTCTCACAGCTTGTTCAACGACTTGTGCATAAGCAACCGGCTCCATAATACCTCTTGATTGGAAGCCGCCCTTTAAAATAGCAAGAGCTGGCATGACAAGTGCAATAAATGAACCTGTCCGTATTAAAGGAGCAAGCTGCGTATCGCCCATAAGCCTTGCAATTATTTCAGCTCCACTAAATAAAACAACAAAAAACAACAACGATAGTACTGTTAAATAACGAAAAACAATACGCATAATACCGCTTCGTTTTTGATTTCGCTCTAGCGGGTCTAAAATACAATCATTATCTGCAAGCATCTTAGAAATAGCTACTGCAAATCCACTAGATGTCCATACGACAAAAATGGATATAATTGGATACGCTTGCTGATAAATATAAAATCCTTCATCACCAACAAGGTTTTGAAAAGGCACACGATAAATTGCACTTAGAACCTTCACAACAAGGGCAGCAATTGTAAGTAATGCCGCGCCCTTCATGTAGCTTTTCATGCCAAAACGTTCCGACATAAATTGCCCTCTTTCCTTCTTTAACAATGCCAATAGTATAGCATATCTCAAAAGTTTAACGCGCGCGGGTAGGATTACCATAAAACTATGTACGAAAAAAAGTTATTGTTCAGCCTAAAAAGGTCAGCGCAATAACTTTCAATTCTTATCAACTATTCATTTGTTTAGCTAAGAAGTTAGCAGCTGTTTCTGCAACTTTCACTTCAACTTCACCAACAAAATGTACTTTAGATAAAACGATAATACAACCGATTGGATCACCATTCACCATAATAGGTGTTGCACAATAAGACTTCACTTGCTCATATTGTCCAGGAACAATCTCGATAGTTGTTTCCATTTTTTCTATTTTTGTTGAACGCTCTTCCATAAAAGTTTCCGCAAAAGATGTAATACGACGATTAATATACTCTTTCTTACCGATTCCTGCGACAGCAATTACTTCATCACGGTCGGTTACAAACGCTGGAGTACCTAATGTTTCATATAATGTTTCTACATATTCCCTTGCAAATTCCCCTAAATCGTTAATTGGAGAATATTTCTTTAAAATAACTTCGCCTTCACGGTCTGTATAAATTTCTAACGGGTCACCCTCGCGAATACGTAGCGTCCTACGAATTTCTTTTGGAATAACCACACGCCCTAAATCATCAATACGACGAACAATTCCTGTTGCCTTCATTCATAATCCTCGCTTTCGCTACAATAAAAATTTTTTTCAACTCTAGTATGGTTATTTATGAAGCAATCTATGCAAAAACTGAAGAAAAAGGATTTCACACCCAACAATATTTTTCAAAAAGGCCTTAAAACCTAAATTATTGTACTTCAAATACATTTAGCATATAGAATTTTTAACTTCAATCAACTTATCTTAGATTAACCACAAAAACTAATTTTTATAAATAATTTATAAAAAATTTTTAACAAGAAATAATAATAATCCAACCTACATTATTGCGTCAATGAACCAAAAGGTTTTTTATTACAAAGGTATTTTCACGCAATTTAATCCTTTTCACCTCCTCGCTCCTATCAGCTAGATCCACAGTCTTATTTGTAAAAACGACACCTAAGAAGTCGCTCCATCTACAGTCCAATCAAAATTTCAATTCGCATGCACCTTTTGGCATATCATCCAAAGTTAATAATGGTAAAACGAAACTTCTGCAATGTACCTGCACGAAAGCAAGGGAGCAACATCAACTATTTTTTGTGCGTATGTGTAGTGCTAACGTTGCGTCTGCAACATATATTTTCTGTACAAAATTGTAGTGCTAACGTAGGTTTACAGAATTTTTTTATTGCGAGAAAGCGAAGCGACAGCATCGGATATTTTCAGTGCGTAAATGTAGCGTTAACATCGCAACTAATAAGGGTTTCCTGTGTATGAGTAAGCGCTAAGTTGCGCCTGCAATAAAGGTTTTCTGTGCGTAAGCGTAGTGCTAACGTTGCGTCTATAACAACAGTTTTCTATGCGTAAGCACAGCAATAGCGTCAACATTCATTAAGATCTCCTAGATCGTTTTGTTTTTCTATAATAAAAAGCTGACCATTATCCTAGTTAGATAAGGTCAGCTTTTTATTATTTTTGTTTTTTTGCGTTAGCAATAATATGCATCATGTCTTCTAAAATTTCAAAGGGTTGATATTTCCCACATTTCCGTTCATCAATCGTTAATTTCAGTTGCATACCATCCATACCAAAACCGACAGCTCGTTCGAATTTCATGGATTCTTCAACAACTTTACTGCCATCAACTTGTACTGTTCCCTCTTCAGACAACAATATTGTGATAATTTTTTGCTTTTCCTTCACCGACAATACGCCTGCACCTAGGCCCCATACCTTCATACGTGCTATTCGCAGTAAGCGCTCAGTTTCAATCGGAAGATCTCCGAAGCGATCCTCTAATTCCTCCGTGATTTCGCCATACTCCTCCACTTGATCCATCGCTTTAATACGTTTATACATTTGAATTTTTTGATAGCCATCAGGAATGTATACATCTGGAATATACGCATCAATACTCAATAAAATTTCGATGTCAGGCTTTTCTTCTTTTTTCACACCTGTTTGGCGCTCAGTAATCGCCTCTTGTAGCATTTGTGAATACAAGTCAAAACCGACAGAATCAATAAAGCCATGTTGCTGCGCTCCTAGCAGATTCCCAGCACCGCGAATAGATAAGTCACGCATAGCAATCTTAAATCCTGAACCTAACTCTGTAAATTCTTTAATCGCCTGTAATCGTTGCTCAGCTACATCTGTAAGAACTTTATCACGCTGATACATAAAGTACGCATATGCTACCCTATTAGAACGCCCAACACGCCCACGCAATTGATAAAGCTGCGCTAAGCCCATTCGATCAGCATCGTGAACAATCAATGTATTAACGTTCGGTATATCTACTCCTGTCTCAATAATCGTTGTTGTTACAAGCACATCATAGGCACCTTCTAAAAAGGCTAATATGACAGATTCTAATTCTGACTCCGTCATTTTCCCATGTGCATGCCCGATACGCGCTTCGGGGACAAGCGTTTGAATTTCATCAACTTTACGAGCCATATCCTCTACACGATTATATAAGTAGAATACTTGCCCGCCACGTGCCATTTCTCTCTCAATAGCTTCCCGCACTAATGCACCGCTATGCTCCATTACATAGGTTTGTACAGGGAAACGGTTTGCTGGTGGCGTTTCAATTACCGATAAATCACGAACTCCTACCATCGACATATGAAGTGTTCTTGGAATCGGAGTTGCCGTTAGCGTTAATACATCAACATTCGTCTTAAGTTGTTTAATTTTTTCCTTATGCGTTACACCGAAACGTTGCTCCTCATCAACAATAAGCAATCCAAGGTCTTGGAATAACAAGTCTTTAGATAAAATTCGATGCGTTCCAATAACAATATCAACTTGCCCTTCTTTTAAGCCCTTTAATGTCGCTGTTTGCTCTTTTTTTGTGCGGAAACGAGACAGGAGACCTACATTAATAGCAAAGTCTTGGAATCTCTCACGAATCGTTTCGTAATGTTGTTGCGCTAAAATCGTAGTCGGCACAAGGAAAGCTACCTGCTTGCCATCCTGAATTGCTTTGAATGCAGCACGAATCGCTACCTCAGTTTTACCATATCCCACGTCTCCACATACGAGGCGATCCATAGGACGTTCACGTTCCATATCACGTTTCACTTCGATAATTGAACGTAACTGATCCTCTGTTTCTTCATAAGCGAATGAGGCCTCAAAATTGCGCTGATCGTCATTATCAATCGCAAATGCATGACCCTTCTCTGCTTCACGTTTCGCATACAGCTTGATTAAATCATCAGCAATATCTTGCACGGCAGAGGATACTTTAGCTTTAGCTTTTTTCCACTCTGCTCCACCTAATTTATGTAGCTTCGGTTCACGGTCTTCAGATGCTACATATTTTTGGATTAAATCTATTTGCTCTACTGGAACATACAACTTATCATCTGCGCGATATCGAATGTGTAGGTAATCTTTATGTGTACCATTTACCTCCAGTGTTTCTAAGCCAATATATTTCCCAATACCGTGATGTACATGTACAACATAGTCGCCAGGTTTAATTTCTGTATAACTTTTAATACGTTCTGCGTTCGTCATTTTTTGAGGACGTGCTTTTTTCTTCGCCTGCTGTTTAAACAGCTCATCCTCTGTAACTACCACTAAGCGCTGTAACGGTAATTCAAAGCCACTAGATAGCGAGCCATCCACAATATAAATACCCGCTTCTGTCGGTTGACCAATTGTCGTATGAATATCATATTCCTCAAGCATTTGCTGTACACGTTTAACACGGTCTTTATCTCTCGCCACAATTAGTACAGTAAATTTACCGAGTAGCCAGCGTTCAACCTCGCTTTGTAACAATGACATTTGGCCATGAAATTGTTGCATTGGTTTGCAAGAAAAGTTCGTCGTCTTATTGAAGGATACACCTGCAAAAGTTCGCGAAAATAATGAGAAATATAGTTTTTGCTGAGATAACATTGCTAGAATCTCTTTTAAAGAGAATGCGGGCTTTACATCATGCACCATTTTCCCTTCTTCAATTAGAGATAAAAACCATTCATCTTCTTCACGCTCCCATGCATCCATAACCTCCTGAATGCGCCCGAGCTCATCAAATAGCACAATGCCGTCGTGTACAAAATAATCTCCTAAATAGGCTGTTTTCTCATACAATAACGAACCATATTTATTTACATAGTCCGGTAAATTCCCTTGCTGTAACAATTCAATATCATATTGAATATGTTGATACAGTAACTCCTTCGTCTCCTGCTTCTTGACTTTCTTTAAGCTTGTCGCTAATGCAGCTTCTAAACGACCTGCCAATGCCGTTCTTTCTTCCTTTGTCAAAATAACTTCTGAAGCAGGGAGGATACGAATCTTCTGTAATTTATCGATAGAACGTTGATCGTCCGCAGAAAATGTTCGAATCGAGTCCACTTCCGTATCAAATAATTCTATACGAATCGGTGACTCTAAATACGGAGGATAAATATCTAATATGCCACCACGTAACGCAAATTCTCCAGGTGTCGTCACCATCGAATTACGCACGTACCCCATCTCTACTAATGTTTGGAGCCATTCATCAACCTGAATATCCTCACCTACTGCTATTTGTAAAAAATACTGTAGCCAATGCTCTTTAGGCTGCATTATTTTACGTAAGCCCGCAACCGGTATTACATAAACAGCTTTTTCACCTCTAGCAAGACGATCAAGTGTTGCGATACGCTCAGCACGTAGCTCTGGGGAAGCAACAGATAAATCAGCAGCAATAAACTCATCGGCAGGATAATAATGAACATGCTCCTCACCTAAAAGTCCCGCCAGCTCGTCGGCCATTTTCTGAGCCTGCAATAGATTAGGAGATATAATATAAATTGGTTTTTTTACATATTCAAATAAAGCATCGACCATTACTGGGCGTGCGCTTCCAGTTAATCCTGTAATAAGCTGTGTTGCAGAATGGTCGCTCTGAATCTCCTGTAAAAATGATGTGATATGTTTGTCCTGCATCACAAGCTGTCGTAAAACTTCCAATGTCAAAAGCTCCTTTCAACGCATAATTCTCGTCACCATTACTAGTAATCTAGTACTATATTACGTATTTTTATTGTTTATTTTATCCATTATACCTTGGCATAATTTCGTCTGGAATTGGCTTTAAACCTAAACCTGAGCGAAGTTAAACGGAAAAAGCTTTGGACGCACGTAATGTGCGCCAAAGCGTCCTTCCAATTATTGAATCCATTTATTGAGTGCGTGATAATCTGGATATTGTTTCAGCGAATCCTCACATTGCTCACAAATGCAGTGCACCGTCGTTTTTCCATGTTGATCTTTCTCAACATAATCATCCGCTTCACCCAATTCGAAAATATGTAGTTTTCGAATTGTATCATCTGCATCAAATGGTAGCGTCCCTATTTCTACTTCACAATGCCGACATCGATATCGAACTGACATCTCCAAATCATCCTCCTTTAAGCAACTTACTACTTAAAGTATAGACATTTCGAAAAAAGATTATGCACTTCCAATTTTGTCTTAGAGGTCATTTTAGAAATAGAGAATAGTTTTGCACTGTGGTTAATACTATATATTTAGTTAGCTGTTGTCGCAGAAAAAAACAACATCAATTATACCTCGGCATAATTGCGCCGGGAGACGGCTCTGTGCTTAGGCCTGTAGCTGACGCTTTCCTTTCGTTACTAAAAAAATTTGCTGAAATCAATTAAATCGTCATCCTAAACAACTGTAATATCCATGATTGTTATCCGTTAAAGCGATTCATCACATCAAGAAATGGATTTGAAAGAGATGCTTCCACAGCATTTACACACTTTTCTATAGCTTCGCCGACGACGGCTTGATCTTCTTTTGAAAATTTTGATAACACGTAATCTGCTACCTTCATGCCTGCTGGTGGGCGATTAATCCCAACTCGTATGCGATTAAATTCTTGTGTACCTAAATGCTGAATTAATGATTTAATACCATTATGTCCACCTGCACTACCTTTTTGACGCAGGCGTAATTTACCTGTCTCTAAATCTAAGTCGTCATAAATAACAATTAAATCTTCCACTTCAATATCAAAATAGTTCATTAGGGGACCAACACATTCCCCCGATAAATTCATATATGTTAAAGGTTTAACAAGTAGAACCTTTCCTTCAGGACGATGTACCGTTGCATACATACCATTAAACTTTGAATTAGTTAAAGGTGCACCCCATTTTTCAGCTAATGCATCTATAATATCGAAGCCAATATTATGTCTTGTATGCTCATAAGGTTTACCTGGATTTCCTAAACCAACGATAATTTTCATAAGTACCCCTCTTCTTTCAAATCTAATAGTCATTATTTTACCATATCATGCACTCAGAAAGCAGTTTGGACAATTTTTGAAAGTAAAAGTTCAATAACGTCTTGATATTATTTAAAATCTTCACTTCAACCATATATATATATCGCGAAATCGTTATGACTTAAAAAGGAAACCAATGCCCTTGCTAAATAAAATAAAAAAGCTACTGAAGAAGCTTAGCTTCCTCAGTAGCCTTTCCTTAACAAATATTTTTACTCTTGTACCTGCTCACTATCCACTGTCGATTCTTCAACGACTGCTGGAGCCATAATTGATACCAATGTATGACCATCTTCACTAATAATATCAAAATCAATCGTGTCTCGAATATCTGCTACTGTAATTGTTTCGCCAATTTTAAGTTCAGTAATATCCACTTCAATAGCTTCTGGTATATCTGCTGGTTTTACATTAATCTTTACATCTAAGTTAGGCTGCATTAATATGCCACCCACACTAACACCAACTGACTCCCCTACAAGTTTAATAGGCACTTCAGCTTCTATCGCCTCGGACATATTAATTGCTAAAAAGTCAATATGATTTACTTCATCTTTCATGGAGCATTGTTGGATTTCTGATACAACAACATTCACTTTTTCTCCATCTAAATCCATCGAAAACACACCGTTTTGTCCATTTTTTTGAATGGATTTTCTGAATTCCTTCGCTGAAATAGAAATTGGGGTAGAATCTAATTTATAGCCGTAAATAACTCCAGGAATGGCTCCCCCTTTTCTAAGTTGGGTTAATGTCGAACGGTGCCCAGCTTCGCGCTTTTTAACACTTAATACTGTACTCATATCTATACTTCCCCTTCCAAGAAAAATTATTTACGCCTTATTATAAATGTCTCTACTTTCAATGACATTTATTAAGGCTATAATAATATTGACTACCATTTTAGCTCATCACCATAACGTGGGGTTGATTTCCGTTCCAGCCAGGCGCTTTCCCGAGGGCGTCCGATGCCGCTTGGGGCAACAGATGTTTTTTGCGCGAAAGCGTAGTGCTAACGTAGCCGCAGCAGCACGATGTTGGTCACGAAGGCATTATCACAGGATGTGATGATTTTAGCCTTTGTTCCTCTATCATCTAATCCCCAAGGAGTCGCCCTGCCGTAACGAAGATCAACTTATTCACATAACTTACGCTTTAACAAAATATATCCCAACCTTAGGCGAAGTAAACTATTTTTCATAAACATAAAGTAGTGTAAATATTATTAAGTCACAACTACCATATACCCTTTTATAAGAAAATTCAAACAAAGTAAACCTAGAAAAAAGGACAAATCTACTTGCAAACGTAGATTTGTCCTTAATAAGCCACATATCGGCTCTTGTTTATTTATATATTAATCAAATAGAGTACTTACAGATTTGTTTTCATAGACACGAGAGATTGCATCTGCCATTAATTTAGCTACTGAAAGCTCTGTAATTTTTGGAGATTTTTTCTCTTCTGGAAGCTGGATTGTATTTGTTACAACTAATTCTTTAATCGAAGAGTTTTCAATACGCTCGATTGCTGGACCTGATAGTACTGGGTGAGAGCAACAAGCATAAACTTCTTTCGCGCCAGCAGCACGTAATGCGTCTGCGCCGATTGTAATTGTACCAGCAGTGTCAATAATATCATCAATCAAGATTGCCACTTTACCATCAACATTACCAACAATGTTCATTACTTCTGCAACGTTTGGTTTTGGACGGCGTTTGTCAATAATTGCAATAGGTGCTTTTAAACGTTCTGCCATTTTACGAGCACGCGTTACACCACCATGGTCTGGTGAAACAACAACGATTTCATCTTCTGGAATACCTTTTGATTTGAAGTGATCAGATAGTAAAGGTACTGCCATCAAGTGGTCGATTAAAATATCGAAGAAACCTTGGATTTGCGGTGCGTGTAAATCTAAAACGATAACACGTGTTGCACCAGCTGTTTCAAGTAAGTTTGCTACTAATTTAGCTGTAATTGGCTCGCGTGCTTTTGCTTTACGGTCCTGACGAGCATATCCATAGTAAGGCATTACAACGTTTACTGTACGAGCAGATGCGCGTTTTACAGCATCTACCATAATTAAAAGCTCCATTAAATGTTCGTTTACAGGTGCAGAAGTAGACTGCACGATAAACACATCACAACCACGAATACTTTCTTCAATGCTAATTTGAACTTCTCCATCGCTGAAGTGTTTAACAGAAGATTTACCTAATTCAACACCCATTTCCTGCGCAATTTCTTGAGCAAGTGGATTGTTAGAGTTAAGTGAAAATATTTTTAATTGTGAGTTTGCATAATGATACGGCATGATGGCCTCCTGTTTAGTTGATAATTATTTTGAATTTAATTTGCTTACATAATTCGGTTTGTTTTCTTGTCTTGCACGAGCAATTGCAAGTGCATCCTCAGGAACTTCTTTTGTAATTGTAGATCCTGCTGCAATAAATGAACCTTTTCCAACTTTCACTGGCGCTACTAAGTTAGTATTACATCCTACAAATACATCATCTTCAATAATTGTTTGGAACTTGTTTTTTCCATCATAGTTTACTGTAATGGAACCACAGCCAACATTGACATTGCTTCCTATTTCAGCATCGCCAATATAGCTTAAGTGGGATACTTTCGTGTCATTACCTAGTTTACTTTTCTTCACTTCTACAAAGTTACCAATTTTCACATGGCTACCTATATCAGAAAGTGGTCGAATATTTGCAAACGGTCCTATAGCTGTGTCTTCTGCTACAGCGCTTTCACGTACAACAGAAGAATGTACAGTTGTTCGGTCACCGATACGGCTATCAATGATTTGTGTGCTTGGCCCGATTATACAATCTTCACCAATAACAGTTGTACCTTCAATCATAGAACCTGGTTGGATGACAGTATCACGACCAATCATTGCCTCAGCGCTAATATATGTTGCTTCTGGATTAATAATTGTGACACCATTACGCATATGCTTTTCATTAATTCTTGTACGCATTAGCGCCTCTGCTTGAGACAGAGCAACACGATCATTAACACCAAGTGTTTCTTCGAAATCTCCCGTTACATATGCTTCAACGACTTCGCCTTGTTTTTGTAAAATTTCAATGACATCAGGTAAATAATATTCACCCTGTGCATTGTCGTTTTTCACAAGTTTTAATGTCTCAAATAAGGCCTTATTATCGAAGCAATATGTGCCCGTATTAATCTCTTTCACTAGTTGTTGCTCAGCTGAAGCGTCCTTTTGTTCAACAATTTGCTCCACTTGTCCATTGTCGCCACGTAAAATGCGACCGTAGCCTGTTGGATTTTCAGCAATAGCTGTTAGAATTGTTGCCTTGGCTTTCTTTGCTTGATGATGCTCAAACAAAGCTTGCATCGTTTCAGGGCGGATAAGTGGTGTATCACCACAAACAACTAATGTTGTCCCTTCTTCGCTACTTAAAATTGCCTCAGCCTGTTGTACAGCATGAGCTGTCCCTAACTGTTCAGCTTGTAAAACATACTCGCTTTTATCGCCAAGCTGTTGTTTCACCATTTCTGCACCGTGTCCTACAACCGTTACAATGCGCTTCACATCTAACGTTTGAATGTGATCCACCACATGTTGCACCATTGGTTTCCCACATACTGGATGTAGCACTTTATATAATTTGGACTTCATACGTGTACCTTGACCTGCAGCCAAAATGACAGCAAAAATGTTGCTCATCTGTAAGTCCTCCAATACGCTCATTTTCTCTTATGACTATATAGCAAAATCCATCTATTTTCAAGGCATGTTGACTTGACAAAAAGATGAATTTCCAAATCAAATGCACCTTATGCTCGAATGTTAATATGTATGTCCTAAAAACTGCTCGTTTTCTCTAATTCTCAAAATAAAAAGAACTCTCCAAATATGAAGAGTTCTTTTTACTCACTTTCATCATAAGTATAAATTGCCGTAGTTAAATTTACACTTATCCCCTTTTACTATACGCCAATTCCTTCTAATTCTTCTGTCTTTTCTGTCGCGTCTTCCTCGCTTGAATTATGGTACTCGTTTAAAATAATCTCTTGAATTTTATTACGAGTAGTAGAATTAATAGGATGCGCAATATCTCTAAATTCACCGTCTGGCGTCCGTTTACTTGGCATAGCAACGAATAAACCTGTATTGCCATCAATCACACGAATATCATGCACTACGAACTCATTGTCGAGTGTAATGGAAGCAATCGCACGCATGCGACCATCAGTCTGTACACGACGTAACCTTACATCAGTAACTTCCATTTTCTCACCACCTCTCTTCTTAGATGCCTAAATATAACTATAATATTCTTTATTACCGAATATTTTCCTTTTTATAGTCTATCAAATTTTCTAAAAAATTTGAATACTTATTAGTGTAATTTCCTCTAATTTACGTAATTTTTGACAATTGTTTGTCAGTCACCTCGACGCTCCACTTTCGCCAGAAAGCATTTGTTGCTATCGCTTCGCTTTCGTCTACAAAAACATTTTAGAACGGAGAATAAAAAAGGCCCACTAAAAGAGTTAATCATTTCTCTTTCAGTGAGCTTAATTTATTTCTTATTTAACGATAGCAATAACTTCAATTTCTACACTTACATCTTTTGGAAGACGCGCAACTTCCACTGCTGAACGTGCTGGTTTATGATCCCCGAAGTGGTTAGCATATACTTCATTCATCGCAACAAAGTCGTTCATATCCTTCATAAAAACGGTCGTTTTAACAACGCTGTCTAAAGATGCTCCAGCAGCTTCTAAAACGGCTTTCAAATTAGCAAATACTTGATTTGTTTGAACAGCGATATCACCTTCCACTAATTCACCTGTTGCTGTTAGTGGAATCTGACCTGAACTATAAAACATGCCATTTACAATAATTCCTTGTGAATATGGTCCAATTGCTGCTGGTGCATTTGTTGTTGCTACTACTTTCATTTGTCATTTCCCCTTTTAGAAAAATAGTTACCTTCACTTAATGCAATTGTACGGTCTTTTTCATTGACCTCATGAAGCTTCACTAGTGAATAATAATCATCTACTAAAGTTTCGTCTGCATGCTCAGCCTCTACAAGCACTGCAATACCAGCTAGTTGACAGTCAAACTCCTCTAATAGATTTTTCATGCCGTTCATTGTACCGCCGACCTTCATAAAGTCGTCAGTAATAAGCACTCGTTGTCCACTCTTCATGCTTCTTTTTGATAATACCATTGTCTGGATTCTTCTGGAAGAACCAGATACATAGTTGATGCTAACTGTAGATCCTTCAGTTACCTTACTATCTCTTCTGACAACAACAACCGGTACATTTAAATGTCTTGCTATCGCATGGGCAATAGAAATACCCTTTGTAGCGACAGTCATTATGACATCAATTTGTTGATCAGCAAATGCGGATGCAAATACCTTACCAACTCGATTAATTAAATCTGGATTGCCGAGTAAATCCGTCATAAATAAATAACCGCCTGGTAATAAACGATCTGAATGCTCAAGCTCCGCTTTTAAATCATGAATAACTAAACGGACCTCGGCTTCGGACATTTTAGGAATATACTTTACTCCTCCTGCAGCGCCCGGTACTGTCATCAATAACCCGATTCCTTTTTCTTCGAAAGTTTCTTTTACAATCGTCAAATCTTCACTAATGGAGGACTTTGCAGATTGATATAGTTCAGAAAAATAAGTTAGCGGGATCAGCTGATGTGGATGTTCTAGTAAATAGTACGTCATATCAACTAGTCGTTCACTACGCTTCCATTTCATGCGACCCTCTCCTAAACACGAATATTTATAGGTAAAATTAACACAAATTTGCGGTTTTAAGCAAGCGTATTTCGCTCGCCTAAAATCCGAACCGCATATACTTCTTCGCAAAAACCACGTAAACCATTATAAATGCGACTTACTCGAGCTTCACTATCCACTAAACCGAACACCGTCGGACCGCTTCCACTCATTAATGTTGCATCTGCTCCAAAGCGCTTCATCTGTTCCTTTAACATTACTACCTCTGGATGCAGATTAAATGTTACAGTTTCCAAAACATTTCCTAATGATGCACATAGTAGCTCATAATCTTCCGTTTCAATAGCACGAATCATTTGCTTCGTATTTGGATGTTCTAACCCTTCAACCTTTAGCCCTCCATATACTTCTGCAGTAGAGACACCTATTTTAGGTTTAGCTAAAACTACCCAGCAGTTTGGTGGTGCAGGCAATTCCTGAATTTTTTCTCCACGCCCCGTTGCTAATGCTGTGCCACCATAGACACAAAACGAAACATCTGAACCAATTTTCGCACCTAATTCAGCTAACTCATCTATAGATAACCCTAAATTCCACAGCTCATTTAAACCCTTCAGTGTAGCAGCCGCGTCACTACTGCCACCCGCTAATCCCGCCGCGATTGGTATTTCCTTTTCTATAGTAATGGATACACCTTGTCCAATGCCGTATGTATCTTTAACTAGACGCGCTGCCTGATAAGCAAAATTCCGATGATCGTTCGGTACGAAATTATCAGTCGAAATTATTTCTATTACACCATCTTCCCGAGATTCTAAACAAATACGATCAGCTAAATCCACAGTCGTCATGACCATCTCTACTTCATGATAATTATCTGGTCTTTTATAAAGCACATCTAATGTTAAATTTATTTTTGCAGGCGCCTTTACATAAAGCATCTTTCTTCCTCCTTATAGCTCCACTTAACAATTACCGCCAGATCATTCAGTCGATACTTGAACCTCCCACTATCTTAAATGTAGGATTCTTCTGTTACAAAATATCAGCAGCCGACGTTCATTTTAGCTATATTAAAGATTTTCTGAATGAAGATAAATCTGTTGTTCATCTTTTAATTCATTTTATTTTACCATAATGGGAAAGCGAAAATGGAAAAAAAGAACCGTATACCCCTAAATGGTGTAACGGTTCTCTCTCGTCAGTTGTGTTGTTGTGTCTACAGGAAGCTTTCATCCCTGCTGAAGATCAATTAAGCCTCGGCATAATTGCGTCCGCCGAAGGCATTAGGCAAACACGGTGTTGGACCTCAGGCACTTTCAAAGATGCCTGGACACCCGCTGAAAAGTGACTTCTCTCACCACTATAGAGATGAGAGACTTCTAATAAGCAGTCTAGTTCAGGCTACTTATTATTCTCTTGTTCATTACTTGCTCTTTCAGCCATTTCGATGGCACGTTTGACCATATTACCGGCGTCTCGAGCTTTAATGCCGCCCCAACCTTCTCGTTGCACAACATCATAAAATCCAAGCTCTTTAGCGATCTCTTCTTTTAAACGAGGTGACATGATACCCTTTCTAGGCATAATAAACTCCTCCTTTTACAACTGACGAATTTAGTATGTCCCAGAAAACGTAAAACACTCATGTAGTTTTTAACATACATGAGTGTTTCAAAATATAGAAATAAGTACTAGAAACTATTTTGCGATAGCAGCTTTTGCTTCGTCTAAAAATGTAATCTCTACTGCTTCAGTTAAAATATCTGTGTAACTATACGATACGCGCTTGCACGTATTGTCTTCTTGATCAAGCTCAACCACAAAGATAGCGCGATACGTCTCACGCAATACCCCTGCACACTCGACCGTTTTCTTGCGACCTCCGTTTGCTCTTAACTGCAAACGTTTACCCAAATGACAATCCAACGACTTTTTAATGTCCGCTAAAGTTTTTGGCATTTTCGCTTACACCTCACTATTTATTAGTATAAGCGATACGCCCAAAAATGTCAACAAAATATAATATTTTATCAGCAGATTATAAATATTGTCAACTTATTTTTCATAAAAACCTCATATTTTTTTACGTATACTCAAAAAAGTTAACAAAAATTTTTTACTTTGCGAACGTAGGATATAGTACATCGGCTAATTTTCCAAACTCTTGAATAGTTAATGTCTCTCCTCGACGTGTTGGTTCAATATTTACCGCTTGTAAAGCATCCATTATTTTTTCTTTGTTTGCCTTACCATTTGGTAAACCCGATTGTAAATTATTGAAGATTGTTTTTCGTCTTTGTACAAACGACGCACGAGTAACAACAAATAAAAAGTCCTCATCAATTACTTTTACTGGAGGTTCATCATGTTTAATAAGACGAATCACTGCAGAATCAACATTTGGCTGGGGCATAAAAACAGTTTTCGGCACTGTCATGGCAATATCAGCCTTCACATAATATTGAATCGCAATTGATAAAGAGCCGTACTCTTTCGTTCCAGGTTTAGCCGTAATACGGTCTGCTACCTCTTTTTGCATCATGACAACAAATCCGCGAATTGGCAAACGATCATTAAGTAATTTCATTAAAATCGGAGTCGTCACATAATAAGGTAAATTTGCTACAACCATAATATCCTCAATACCCGGCATCTCTTCCTGAATTACTTTAGCAACATCCGCTTTTAAAATGTCTGAATGTACAATTGTAACATTATTATATGGACTAAGTGTGTCTTCTAATACAGGTAATAGTCGCTGATCAATTTCAAAAGATACAACCTTTTTTGCACTTCTTGCTAAATGCTCTGTTAGTGCTCCAATACCTGGACCAACTTCGATTGCACCACTATTTTCAGTTAAATTTGCGTGACTAACAATATTTCGTAAAATGTTCGGATCTACTAAAAAATTTTGACCTAAGCTTTTTTTGAATGAAAACCCATATTTTTTTAAGATTTCTTGTGTTCTAATTGGTGTTGCAATATCCTTATGCATTATTTTCCTCCTGATCTACCTGTGCGATTGCCGCACCAAATTGCTTTTCTGTGATTTGAAACATTTTTAATCTTTTATGGAGTTGTTTACCGTTTGTTGTACCAATATTCAAAATTTCTCCAAGACGATCACGACGAGCTTTCGCCTGTGGGTGGCCAATTAAACGTGCCGTCATTAAATCTTCGAGCGTAATGTCATCATTGGTTGGCTCAACATCATTAGGGGTATAGACATGCCGTAGCGCCTCGCGTATATCTTCATCTGCTGCATGCTCTATGCCTAGTCCTTTACCGTTTTTCGCAATTGTTTTAGCTTTTGGTAAAAAAGCGTGTTTTACACCTTTTACATGCTCCTCGATAATGGCACGAATTCGACGTCCTGGATAATCTGGGTCAGTAAAAACAATAACACCTCTTTTATCCTGTGCATGCTGAATTCTCTTTAGTGTTTCCTCTGAAATAGCCGACCCATTCGTTTCTATTGTATCTGCTTGCACAGCTCGCTTAATAGCCGTTGTATCATCTTTCCCTTCAACAACGATGATTTCTTTTATTTGCAAAAAGGCCCCTCTTTTCTACCTTATCTTCAGACCATTTTACAACTGCACTGTATGATTGTACAGAAATACACGGCTACTTACCTTATGCTATTGCTTGTACTTTCTCTTTCGAGTAAACCGGGCAGTTGATGTTCCAGCTTAATTTCTGTAGATAGGACTATATTTATCCTCCAGTACAAATACTGAAAAAAGATAAAAAAAGCTCCCCCGCCAGTCAAAACGGGAAAGCCAGTAAGTGAAAAAACATTTTTGATTAATTTTACAATTTTTTTAATTTAATACTTTTATACGAACTTTCCTAACTCCCCAAGAACTTGCTTGAGATTCCGTTTGTACAAGTATGTCGATCTTATTACCCTTAATTGCACCACCAGTATCCCCTGCTATAGCTGTTCCATAGCCTTCGACCCAAACTTTTGAGCCAAGCTTAATAACAGAAGGGTCTACTGCAATTACTTTCAAACCAGAGTTTGATCGTAAATCAATGCCAGTGGCAGATGTCCCCGAGCAGCCATTACAATATGGTGTATAGGCAGTTGCCGTTACATAAAATTCTCTACCGCTAGCTGGCTCTGTTGACCCACGTGAAACTGTCGATGCACTAGCAACAGTAGCTACTACTGTTTTAGTCCCTACTGCAACTACTTGCTTCTGCGGTTCTTTTACAACATTTTTAGATTGTAGATTTTTAGCTACAACTTGGCCGTTCTCTTTTACGATTTCATACGTTTTAGTCATTAAACCTTTTTGGCCTGCTGTTACAATTTTTTGTTTTCCCTTTTGCAATGAAGCATCTTGCTTCTTTTCAATTGTGAAATCTAAAGAGTCTTCCACTACATCGATAACCTTTTCTACGCGAACTACTGTGATTTTACTCTGTGGAGTGATTACGTCCTTCAGGTTATTCTCGACACGATCGAATTCATTTAGCTGAATTCCTTGTTGTTTTAAAAAGTTAGCGACCGTAGTCGAAGTGGACCATACTTGTCTTTTGTTTACGCCATCGACAAGTGATACTTGAAACGCTTTTTGAATATCGATCTTGTTGTCTGCTCCTACTTCTGTATCTATGCCTTGTTTTAAAGAATCATGCTCTGATACTTCAATATTCGCTTCTTTCAAAATGTCTTTCACTTGTGTTTCAGTTGTCCAAACTTTTGACTGATTTCCATCAACTGAAATAGTTACTTCTTTTGCCTGTTCCCATGAAATTGCTAATCCATTAACAATTTTGGTGTTCAGAGAGGGTGATATTTTGTCATGCTCTGCTACGTCTATATTTTGACCTTGTAATAATTGTTCTACAGTTTTGGCATGTGTCGTTACTTCGATTGCTTCTCCGTTCGCATCCAGCGTTACGGTTTTTTTAGTACCTTGATAAAGTACGAATGAAATTACAGATACAAACAGAATAAGTGAAATAACGCTTATTACTGTTTGCTTACTCCTCAATGATCCTAAGAACAAGTTTTTCATGGAATTATTTGACATGAAAAAACGCCTCCTTAATATACAAGGTTGGATTATACGTACTAGATTTGGCACTGTCAACCCGAATGTATTTCTAAGAAAATTGACATAGCCTTTTTAGCCAACCACAAACCTAGTATTGGAGGCGTCTCAGCTAGTTAATTGTCAATCTTAAAAAATTTTTTCGCATTGGTTGTCGTTACCTGTGCAATTTCCTCAATCGGTAAACCCTTTAAACGTGCAATTTCTTCTGCAACTAACGGTACGAAAGCTGGTTCATTACGTTTTCCTCGATATGGATGGGGCGCTAAATACGGTGCATCTGTTTCGATCATCAAATGCTCTACTGGTATTTCTGTCGCTACTTCTTTCGGCATTCGTGCGTTTTTAAATGTCACCGGTCCACCAAGGCTAATCATAAAATTCATAGCAATACATTCATGTGCGGTTTCCACGCTGCCACTAAAGCAATGCATAACGCCTCCCACGGAAGCTGCATTTTCTTCTCGTAAAATTTGAACAACATCCCCAGTTGCATCTCTGTTATGAATAATGATTGGTAAATTCAACTTTTGTGCCAAATGAATCTGCTTGCGGAAAAGTGCTTGTTGAACATCTTTCGGTGATTTATCCCAATAATAGTCCAACCCAGTTTCACCAATACCCACTATCTTTGGATGTGCTGCTAATTCCTCAATCCAATCTAAGTCCTCTTGTTTACAATCAATGGCGTCAACCGGGTGCCAGCCTATGACACCATAAACAAAATCATATTGCTCAACTAGTTGCATTGTTTTTTCAATGGTTTTGCGATCGAAACCAACAACAACCATCGTTTCTACTTTGGCCTCAAGAGCTCTATCTATAACCTCTTGTAAATCCTCTTCATACTGATCTGCGTTTAAGTGTACATGTGTATCAATGAACATCGTCATTCTCCTAACATAGATTTTATTAAAAATTATTATTTCGTATTTTACATAACTGTTACAAATTTATTACAAACAATTTTGTATTATAACATTTCGCATAACCAAAGCGCCCTCATTTGTTACTTTTTACCTAAAAAAATCTAATTTTTACCGCAAATAAATTATTTCGAGATAATAAATTACTCATTTTCAAATGGATTTTAAAAGCCTGCTGAACTTTTTTTATTCAGCAGGCCTTCCTAAAATTGTTTACTTTACTTTTGCGCCATTCTCTAGTTTTGAATCCACCGATGCTAATTTTAAAATCCCATCTTTTTCACCAGCTAGAATCATTCCTTGCGATAATTCACCGCGTAATTTAACTGGCTTTAAGTTAGCGACTACAATCACTTTTTGACCAATTAATTCATCTGGAGAATAGAACTTTGCAATACCTGAAACTACTTGTCGTTGCTCATATCCAAGATCCACTTGAAGCTTTAATAATTTGTCTGCTTTCGGAATCGTTTCACACGCTGTTACAGTGGCTACACGTAAATCCACCTTCATAAAATCATCAATTGTAATTTCAGGAATTTCTGGAATATCCGCAGCTTTCTGATCAGCTTTTGATTCTTCTTCTTGCGGAGTTTTCACTGAACCACGCATTTCCTCACGAATATACGTAATTTCAACTTCATTTTCTAGACGAGGGAAAATTGGAATTCCTTTTTCTACCACTTTAATGTTTGCTGGAATAGTATTGCCGAATGTTTCAATTGTTTCCCATGCTAAGAATTTGTCATCTAACCCTAATTGTTCAATAATTCGCTTAGGAGTAGAAGTCATAAATGGTTGTAACATGACAGCAATTTGGTGTAAACTTTCCGCCAAATTTCGCATAACAGCTCCTAATTTTGGCTTATCAGTTTCCTCTTTAGCTAGCACCCATGGTTGAGTTTCATCTATATATTTATTTGTTCTTGAAACTAGCGTCCATAAGTCGGCTAATACGACACTAAATTGCATTTTTTCCATACTTTCTTCATATTTAATACGAACTGATTCAGCCTGTTCTTTTAAAGCTGCGTCAAACTCTGTCGATTGAAGATTTTCACTTGGAATAATGCCATCAAAATATTTATTAATCATTGAAATAGTACGATTCAATAAATTTCCTAAATCGTTTGCTAAGTCGAAGTTTGTACGTTCAACAAATGATTCTGGCGAAAATACACCATCAGAGCCGAATGGTAACTCACGCAATAGGAAATATCGTGTTGCATCTAAACCATAACGCTCTATTAACATTTCAGGATAAATAACATTGCCCTTTGATTTAGACATCTTACCGTCCTTCATCATGATAAATCCATGAGCAAACACTTTTTTAGGAAGTGGTAAATCTAGTGCCATTAAGAAAATTGGCCAATAAATAGTATGGAATCGAACGATATCTTTACCAACTACATGTACATCTGCCGGCCAATATTTATTGAATAATGTTTCATCCTCTGATAGATAACCTAATGATGTTATATAGTTAGTTAAAGCATCTACCCATACATAAATTACATGTTTAGGATCTCCTGGAACTTTAATGCCCCAATCAAATGATGTTCTTGAAACAGATAAATCTTCTAGCCCTGGTTTAATAAAGTTATTAATCATTTCATTTTTTCGAGATTCAGGCTCAATGAAATCAAGGTTTTCTTCATAATAAGCTAAAAGACGATCAGCATATTTCTTCATATTAAAGAAGTAAGATTCCTCTTTAACTTTGTGTACTGAACGACCACAGTCTGGACAGTTACCGTCTACTAATTGTGTCTCAGTAAAAAATGATTCACATGGTGTACAGTACCAACCTTCATACTCACCTTTATAAATATCACCATTATCTAAAAACTTTTGGAAAATCTTTTCGACAGTTTTCGTATGACGCTCTTGCGTTGTTTGAATAAAGTCATCGTATGAAATGTCCATTAATGCCCAAAGCTTTTTCGCAGCATCTGCAATCTCATTTACGTATTCTTGAGGATGCTTGCCCGCTTCAGCGGCTTTTTCTTGAATTTTTTGCCCATGCTCATCCATTCCAGTTAAAAAACGTACATCATACCCGAGTAAACGTTTATAACGTGCAATTGTATCTGATGCTACAGTTGTATACGCTGTACCAATATGGAATTTCCCACTTGGGTAATAAATAGGGGTTGTTATATAGAATGTTTTATTTTGTTCGCTCACTAGAACTGCCTCCATTGTTTCACAGTATACTATCTATTCTAACTAAGTACGAAATTCGTTTCAACTTCTTTCAGTGGGTGTCACGTAATCAGAAAGGAGCTTAATATAGGATGTTAGTCGATTCCAGACGCAATTATGCCGAGGCATAATTGGTTGAAAGTTTCTCGAGCGCGAAAAATGTCGAATAATATAATAAATCCATTTAATGTATTAAATAAGAAGCTTTTTTACTATAAATTAAAATATATAATAAAAACCTTTTAAAAAAACCAAAATATCTGTTTTCTTCTCAAAAAATTTTTTCGAAACAATAATATTAGTGTATTAATTAATTGACGTTTATGGCATTACTTGGTATGATAACTATCAGACAAGGAATTATGTCGAAATTTGACGAAATACCAATATAACTTTTAACATTAGGAGGAAATATAATTATGAAATCAACAGGAATCGTTCGTAAAGTCGATGAATTAGGTCGTGTAGTAATTCCAATCGAATTACGCCGTACATTAGGTATTGCAGAAAAAGACGCTTTAGAAATCTATGTGGATGACGACAAAATCATCTTAAAAAAATATATGCCTAACATGACATGTGCTGTAACTGGTGAAGTTTCTGATGATAACTTCCGTCTAGTTGGTGGTAAATTAATTTTAAGCCCAGAAGGCGCAGAAATGTTAGTGAATGAAATCCAATCTAACTTAAAAAAATAATTTGATACACACCTAAATCAAGCACAGTGATTTGGGTGTTTTATTTTTTATCAATTTCTCCTTAGCGTAATTGCGTCCAGAGGCGTTATTATTTAATAGAAGATAACTATAATATAACCAATTTTTAAGTCCCTTATAATGTCCATGTCAGACCTTTCATAGTTAAGGGTACTATTTTTTACAATTATTATCAATTAAATAGTTTATATGCTCCTCAGCAAAACGTATGGTTGATTTCCGTTCCGACTGGGCGCTTTGTTGCTGCCGCTTCGCTTTCGCACAGAGCAAAGCTTCCTGGGGGCGTCCGATGAGCCGCTTGGGCCAACAGATGTTTTTTGCGCGAAAGCGTAGTGCTAACGTAGCGGCAGCAGAGGGTTTTGTTTGTGCGAAAGCGCAGCGACAGCAACAGCATGATGTTGGTCACGGAGGCGTTATCACAGAATGTGATGCTTTTAGCCTCCGTTCCGCTATTGCTGATCCTCAAGGAGTCGCCCAGCCTCCACTCCAATCAGCTTAAATACATGGCATGGCCTTAATAAATTGGTGTTAACCACCTATTTGAATAGATATACAAAAAAAGGTTCTAAGTCAAATGTTGGGGTGCTGTACTCTTTCAGCACCTTAACCCAGATGAACTCCAATTTCTTTATACTTTAAATTTAATAAGATTTTTGCTCGAAAGTGATCGAAGCGTCGAAAGCCATATGCATTCCGTTTCATCACTTTTGTTTTATTATTAATGCCCTCTAAGAAGCCATTGGAATAACCAAAACTAAAGCTATTTAAAATTTCTACTTGCCAGTTTTTCAATGTTTGAATTGCTTTTAAGAAAGCTGGTAATTTTGCCTCTTCTACCTTACGGTAAAAAGCTAGTAATCGCTTTTTCACTTCTACAACATCATTCTTTGTCTTTGCCCAATCAAACCATTCACAATAGATTTCCTTTAATTCATGAGCTACTTTCAATGTTTCAGACATTTCTGTATAGCGCTGTAAGTACCACTGTTGTTTCGGTGATAATTTAGATGCACGTTTATAAAATACATGACGCATACGTTTTACACTTTGTGCGATTGTATTTATCCCATTCTTTTTGTACTTGTCGGCGCACTTCATCCATTGCCCAATAAATATAACGGCTAAAATGAAAGCGGTCTGCCACAATAACAGGTCGACCTAGCGCTTGATGAACAGCTGCTTTAAAACTTGGATTCATATCCATAACCACTATTTCAACATCGGCTCCATACTGACTTAAGTAATTTTTTATTGTTTCTTTTTTACGATTCGGTAAAATATCGATCGGTTCGCGCGTCTCCGCATTCGCAATTATTAGCTGATACGTACCTGCATCTGTATCGCCTTTATACTCATCAATCGCAATCACTTTTGGTAAACGTAC